>JAEINY010000076.1 GCA_016342595.1 Marinilabiliaceae bacterium | reverse complement strand
GCTTTTCTTAGTAGCGGGGACCCGACTCGAACGGATGACCTTTGGGTTATGAGCCCAACGAGCTACCAACTGCTCCACCCCGCAATATATCTTGTAACCTTTGTTATCATTGTGATTGCGGATGCAAAAGTAGTGTTTTTTTTTAATGTTGCAAACCTTTTTCATGCTATGGGTCTTGAGTTTTGATTCCGGATGTGTTAATGACTATTGAATCAGTAAGGTGGATGGCAATAATAATTTTAGGTATTTTAATTGTAAAGTTTTTGATGAGGCATTTCTTTTGTATGAATTGATCCAGTACCTCTCTATTCTGATGATAATTTTTAACTTTGCTTCAATCGAATTTTCACAAGCATATGGCAAACGTAGAAAAAGGGAATACGCTGGTTCAGAAATTGCGGTACAAATACCGTCTGGCCATATTTAATGAACAAACCTATGAAGAAGTGTTTGGTATGCGCCTCTCCCGATTAAATGTTTTTACCTTGGGTGGCGCCTTATTGATCATTCTAATTGTATCAGTTATTTTTTTAATTGCGTTTACTGATTTACGAGAATATATACCCGGTTATCCGGATGGGCAGCAAAGGCGTTTAATTAAACAAAATTACATGAGAGTGGATAGCCTGATTGCCGAAATTGACCGTCGGGATCATTTCTTTCGGGATATTCGAGCCGTCATGGCGGGTGACATACCTGGTGAAACAGATAAAGAATCAAAGGATTCTGTACACCGGATTAAGAGTTCGGATATTTCCTTTGAAAAATCTGAGGAGGATTCTTTGTTTCGACAACAAGTAGAACGGGAAGAGAAATTTAATCTCGCTGTTTTTGATGGCAACAGTCGAAAGTTTGAATTGGAGCATAGTTTTTTGTTTTCTCCAATTAAAGGGATTGTGGTAAATAAATTTGGTGATTCGCAGGGCCACTATGGTGTGGATGTTGTTGCAAAGCCTGGGGCACGCGTCAGTGCGGTATTAGATGGGACTGTGATATTTGCCGGATGGACCGTGGAGACGGGATACGTGATTCAGGTTCAGCATAGCAATAATTTAATTTCGTTGTATAAGCACAATGAGCGTCTTTTGAAGAGTATAGGTGATTTTGTTCAGGCTGGTGAGGCGATTGCTCATGTAGGTAATTCTGGTGAACTAACAACCGGGCCACATCTTCATTTTGAGTTGTGGTACAATGGGGTTCCGCTTAATGCTGAATTATATATCTCCTTTGAATAGATACATTATATAAATATAGAGCTGATTGAATTAATGGTGAAGAGGGTAGCGATTCTTGGGTCCACAGGATCCATTGGAAAACAAGCGCTTGAAGTAATTGAGGCGCATTCCGAAAGTTTTGAAATTGAAGTGCTAACGGCTAATAATAGCACTGGGTTATTGATACAACAAGCCCGGCAATTTCTTCCTAATACAGTTGTTATTGGGAATAAAGAAAAATATAAGGAGGTTGAGGAGGCTCTGGCCGATTTACCAATAAAGATATATGCCGGAGAAGAGGCCATTGCACAGGTGGTTCAAATGGGTACTATCGATGTCGTGATAACGGCAATGGTGGGTTTTTCCGGACTATTGCCAACTGTGAATGCCATTAAGGCTGGGAAGCAGATTGCATTAGCCAATAAGGAAACTTTAGTGGTGGCCGGCGATATGATTACCCAACTGGCCTTGGAGCATAAAGTGAGCATTTTACCAGTGGACTCTGAGCATTCAGCAATCTTTCAGTGTTTGGCTGGTGAGTTTCATAATCCTATTGAAAAAATTTGTCTGACAGCCTCAGGAGGTCCGTTTCGAGGGAAGGATGTTGAGTTTCTGCGTAAGGTGACGCGTTGTGAGGCTTTGAACCATCCCAATTGGAGCATGGGTGATAAAATTACCATTGATTCGGCCTCTTTGATGAATAAAGGATTAGAAGCAATTGAAGCACGTTGGCTATTTGATCTGACACCAGAGCAGATTGAAATTGTTGTTCATCCGCAATCCATTGTTCATTCTCTGGTTCAATTTGAAGATGGATCGATGAAAGCGCAGATGGGATTGCCGGATATGCGCTTGCCTATACAATACGCATTGACCTACCCCGGTCGATTAAAGTCTGAGTTTCCGCGTTTTAATTTTATGGATTATCCACAGTTAACTTTTGAAAAGGCAGATGCTAAAGTTTTTCGAAATTTGGATTTAGCTTTTCAAGCCATGGATAAAGGGGGAAATATGCCATGTATTCTCAATGCAGCCAATGAAATTGCTGTGGATTGTTTTTTGAAAGGTGAAGTGGGATTTGTTGAAATGTCTGGTGTTATTGAGAAAACTATGAGGCAGTCAACTTTTAAGGAGCATCCGACGTTTGATGATTATATGAATTCGAATACTGAAGCGCGCAATATAGCTTCCGGTATAATTAATGAGCGCAAGAAGTGATTAATTTTCTGTGGAGGTGGATAATAATAAGCTTTTGAAAGAAAATCATAAGTGTTATTTGAGTGAAAAGGATATATTTGTTGCTTAATTTTGAAAATTAAAACTGAATGGATATTTTAATAAAAGCAGTGCAGTTGATCTTGAGTTTATCAATTCTGGTCATATTGCATGAGTTTGGACATTTTTTCTTTGCCCGTGTTTTTAAAACCAGGGTGGAGAAATTTTACCTCTTCTTCAATCCGGGATTTACGTTATTTAAATATAAAAAGGGAGAGACAGAATATGGTGTCGGTTGGTTACCATTAGGAGGATATGTAAAGATATCCGGTATGATTGATGAGTCGATGGATAAAGAAGCGATGGCACAGCCGCCGCAGCCGTGGGAGTTTCGATCGAAGCCGGCCTGGCAAAGGTTGTTCATCATGATCGGTGGTGTGTTGGTGAATTTTATTCTGGCTTTTTTCATCTTTTGGATGGTCTTGTATACCTGGGGAGAATCTTATAATCCGGTTCAAACAGCCAAATACGGACTCTCTTATAATGAGAAAGCCAAAGAGCTGGGATTACAGGATGGTGATATTGTGGTAAAAGTTGGCGACCTTGAAGTTGAAACGACAGGCGAAATTACAAAAGCCGTTTTATTGGAGAATGAACGTCAAATGACCCTTCTTCGAGATGGACAAACAATGACTTTGCCAATTCCTGAAGGATTTGATCTGCAAATGATGGCGGATGGGATACAGGGATTCTGTGAAATTCGATATCCTGCAGTATTAGCCGGAACTTCCAAAGGAAGCTCTGCTGAAAAAGTAGGTTTTGCTGCCGGAGATAGTATTGTAGGTGTAAATGGAGAATCTTTAGTTTTTTGGCAGGAGTTCAGTGAAAAAATAAAAGCAAATGTCGGTAATGAAGTGGCCGTTGATTTGATTCGCAATGGTGAGTTGTTAACGCTTTCTCCGAAGGTTTCCGAAAAAGGTACTATTGGTGTCGGGTTATTCACCGAAGGAGTTGTTGATGTACAAGTGCACAAGTATACTTTGATGCAAGCCTTGCCTCGAGGCATACAAAAAGGTTTCAATACCTTAACGAGTTATATCAAGCAATTTCGCCTGGTCTTTACCAAAGAAGGGGCAAAACAAGTCGGTGGATTTGGTGCCATGGGTAAAATGTTCCCAAGCGAGTGGAGTTGGTTAGTGTTTTGGTATAATACAGCATTAATATCCTTGATTCTTGCTTTCATGAATATTTTGCCGATACCGGCTTTAGACGGTGGGCATGTGATGTTCCTGTTATATGAAATGGTGACCGGACGTAAACCGGGTGATAAATTTCTGGAGTATGCGCAAGTGGTGGGTATGGTGATGCTGTTATCACTTCTTTTGTTTGCAAATGGAAATGATCTGTTTAAAGCCATTTTTAAATAGAATTAAAGAGAAAGATTCTTAACTTTGTAGTAATAAAATATTTGAGATATGGATTTGAGTACATTACTATTGTTTTCGATGCCCGGGGGGCCGGAGCTAATTATTATCGTGTTGGTATTAGTGTTGCTGTTTGGTGGTCGAAAAATTCCTGAGTTGATGAAGGGTTTAGGGCAAGGCATGAAAGAGTTTAAAAAAGCTCGTAACGAAGTCAACTCAGATAATAAAAACAAGGATAAAGAGAATAAAGAAAGCATTGATAATACCGGTAATTAGTTCGGGATATAAGCTTTCTTCAGAATACAAATTAGGCCACACTTGACTTTAGGTGCGGCCTTTTGTATATATGTGTTTGGGATTTGAGTAATTTAGTTAGTCTGGATGGTGAAATTGTAAAATGATGGTAATGTACTTAAGGTTGATTGGACTGGTCCTAATGCTAATGATCATTGATGGAAGGGGCTTGTTAGCACAAACGCCGGTGCAGAATGTTCATCCGCACTATCCTGACTGGATGTATCAAAAACGATTGAATGATCTGGATCAGAAAACTCCAATCCAGCTTGATTATAATCCACAGGTGCAGGCTTATATTGATGTGTACACAGTTAAACGGCGTGATCATCTGGCCAACATCATCGGGCGTTCACAGTTATACTTTCCATTATTTGAGGAGTATTTGGCCCGTTATAATTTACCGTTGGAGCTGAAATATCTGGCCATTGTTGAATCAGCCCTTGATCCAACTGCCAAATCTTCGTCCGGTGCCATGGGGTTATGGCAGTTTCTCTATCATGCCTCGCGTATGTTCGATTTAAAAGTGGATACCTATGTGGATGAACGCTGCGATCCGGTAAAGAGTACGGATGCAGCCTGTCGATATCTGGCTTATTTATACCATAACCTGAACGATTGGCAATTAGCTCTCGCTGCTTATAATGGCGGATTGGGTGTGGTGCAAAAAGCCATTGAAAGAAGTGGGGGGAAACGAAATTTTTGGGAGTTGCAACCTTATTTGCCAGCACCGGTGCGTAGTTATGTGCCTGCCTTTATAGCTGCTACCTATTCGATGAATAATTACCAGAAACATGAAATTATACCGGGGGATCCACGGATGAAATTTGATGAGGTAGACACAATCTTTATTCATAAATCATTGACATTCCAGCAGGTTGTAGAAGCTTCTGGTGTTAGTTTAGATCTGATTCGTTGGCTAAATCCTTCTTTTGCAAAAGATTATATTCCTGTTTTTAATGAGCCGGTGCGCTTATTCATTCCCAAAGAGAATGTTATACAATTTATTCAGGGAGAGAAGAGTTTGAAGCCGGCATTAGCCCCACAAGTAGCCGTAACACCCATTGGTTGTACTTCTCAGAGGGAACGGATTTTGTATACTGTGAAAAAAGGGGAGTTTTTTCATAAGATAGCCATTAATCATTCATGCAGGATCAGTGATATCATGCTTTGGAATGATATGCAATCCCGGCATCTTTCTATCGGGCAGCGTTTGGTTATTTGGCAGCCGCAACTGATAAATCACTTCTTTTTTGTAACTTCCGAGGTTAAAAATCCGGAGCGTCTCATGTGGCGGAAAAGCTTATTGGCAAAGGGTAATTCAGAAGTTGTTCAATAACTTTTAGGGTTCGGATATAATTGATAATCATTAATAATTCTACTAATATGTTAGTAAAACGATTAAAATATGTGCTGTTAATAGCAGTGGCAGTTTCTTACGTGTCATGTAAGAATGAAAAAGATGGTTATAAACCTAATGTTGCCGGAAGTGCAGGTGAGATGTTGATCGTGATGGATGATAAAGTGAAGAGTTCCACAGGTGGTCAAAGTATACAATACATGATGATTCAGCCTTACCTGGGACTACCGCAAGAAGAACCACACTTTAATATTTCGGTTGTTCCACACCGTTCATTGACGAGCTCATTAAAAATCTTTCGTAATTTAGTTTTGGTTGAAATATCACCTAATGTGAAGGCCGATACGATTAAGTATTATGAAAATATGTGGGCACGTCCGCAAGCGTCTGCTCGGATAACTGCAACGGATACTACTGCTTTTCGTGAGTTGATTGAGCAAAATGAAATATTACTTCTTAGCTTCTTTAATAAGATGGAACGAAAAAGAAGTCAAAATTACTTTAAAAAATATCCTAACCCTGATTTGATGGAGCTGTGGAAAAAACAGTGGGATGCCAGGATGACCATTCCAACAGGCTTTCTTAAAAATAAAGGGAATGAAAATTTTGCATGGATGTCTGAAGAAGCAGCATGGGGAACAATGGGAATTATGACCTATGAATTTCCATATGTTGGGGAAGGGACTTTTTCAAAAGAGTATTTGCTGAATAAGCGTGATTCCATGTTGAATAAAAATTTGCCCGGTCCATCCAAAGGATCGTACATGACTACTGAACATGGCTATCCGGTAATGTATAAAAGAAATAAGGTGAATGGTCTGGAGGCTGTTGAATTGCGAGGGCTTTGGAAGGTGCAGAATGATATGATGGGAGGTCCGTTTCTGTTAAGGGCTCACTGGGATAAGGCGCGTAATCGGGTGTTGGTGACGGATGGTTATGTATACTGTCCGGAGAAACCAGAAAAGCGGGATAAAATTCGTCAATTGGAGGCTATTATGTATTCGCTTCAAGTGGATTCAGATCCTATAACGGAAAAGAAATAATGCTACCGGAACTTGATAGAAAGGCCTTGCAACAGGCTACTCAACGCGAAGATCTGATCCGAAAAGCAGCTGCACAAATCATAAAAGATTTTGCAGAATTTGGATTGGAAGTGTCTTTTTCGGGTGATGTTCATAATTTTTATCAAGAACTTTTTTCGCAGATGAAAATTCATGTCGATCAGCTGCTCGGTGAACAATACCCTCGGTTTTTGAGTTTGCTCTATCGGATTGATGTATCCGAACAGCAAGTTGCCATGTACCAACAAGAAATGGCTGATGCAACGTATATTGATGCGGTGACAGAATTGATCATTCATCGGGAGTTGAAAAAAGTAATGATTCGTGAGTATTTTAGGGCGCATTCAAATAACGGTTCCGAGGAGGATTCGCAGCGTTTAAAAGAGTAATATCAAAATTGTAGTTTTACTTTAATAATGGAATTATGCACGTAGATATACAATTGGCGATTGATAAGCCGGAGGGCGTTAATAGTGTTTTTCTGGTTAAAGAAACAGCAATTCTAAAGGATTTTGGTTTTAATCAGGAGGCTTTAGATTTTGTCCAAAAGAAGATTGAGGCTAAGCAAAAGCTGATCTGTGTTCAGACATATGATAAAATAGATTTTGTCCGGATTCTGGATGTTGATGAGTTGGCCAATAGTGACAAAGAAGCTCTTAGAAAAGATGGTCATAAAATTATTTCCCGACTTAGAGAAGAGAAGGTGACAACCGTTACTCTTTTTGATTTAATTGCCGAAAAGGAGGCTGTTGTTGCTATGACTGAAGGTTTGGTGCTTTCCGGTTATCGTTTTGATAAGTATAAAACAGATGAGGAGGCAAAACTAAAGGAAACCCCTAAAGTCCATGTGGCCACTTCGGTGATGACGCAGTGTGAATTACATGAATTATCAAGGTTATGTCAAGCTGTGTTTATTACGCGAGACCTGGTTAATGAACCAGTGGGAACTTTAGATGTGGCTGCTTTTTCTGATATTGTAAAAAAGCTAGGTGAACAGCATGGTTTTTCAGTTGATATTTTCAATAAAACCAAGTTGGAATCACTTAAGTTTGGGGGATTATTAGCAGTTAATAAAGGGAGTGTGGATCCACCCGCATTTCATATCTTGGAATGGAAACCGGACAATGCTACCAATGAAAAGCCTGTTGTGTTAGTTGGTAAAGGAGTGGTGTATGATACCGGTGGTATTAATTTGAAGACTCCTCCAGGTAGTTTGGATGACATGAAAAGTGATATGGGTGGAGCAGCCTCGGTGGTTGGAGCCATGGTTGCCGTTTCCTCAAACCGCTTACCTAAATATGTGGTGGGATTAATTCCGGCTACCGATAACCGTCCTGGTGGTAATGCAATTGTGCCGGGTGATGTATTGAATATGCACAATGGTACAACTGTTGAAGTAATAAATACGGATGCCGAGGGAAGGCTTATATTGGCAGATGCTTTGTCTTACTCAGATAAATACGATCCCGCCTTGGTTGTTGATTTAGCGACCTTGACCGGAAGTGCGGTTATGGCACTTGGACAATATGGGACTGTTGGGATGGGAACAGCAAGTGATGAAGTATTTGATGCTTTGATTAAAGCTGGAGATGAAGTTCACGAACGTATTGTTCGATTCCCATTTTGGAGCGAGTATGATGAGTTAATTAAATCTGATATTGCCGATATTAAAAACTTAGGTGGCCGGGAAGCGGGTTCCATTACGGCAGGTAAGTTTTTAAGTCATTTTATTAAACATCCTTGGGTGCACCTGGATATTGCCGGACCAGCCTTTGTTAAAAAAGAAGATAGTTATCGTGGAAATGGTGGATCGGGAGTAGGTGTGAGGATGTTATATGAGTTTTTGAAGAAACTCGACTGATTTTAGGTCTTTTATATTATTTTTATTGCCTGATTTCAGTAATCGAGTTTTGATAACCATCTGCTGAAGATGGAAAATGAAACAATTATGAGTGAAGAAAAAATAAAAGTAGGTATCACACATGGCGACATCAATGGCGTGGGATATGAGGTTATCTTTAAGACCTTGTCTGATAATCGTATCTTTGAGTCATTTGTTCCGGTTATTTACGGATCATCAAAAGTAGCTGCTTATCATCGAAAAGCATTAAATATTCCCAATTTTAGTTTAAACAGTGTTCGATCCGTTGAGGAGGTACACACCCGGCGCATTAATATTATTAACTGTTTGGATGATAATGTGCGAGTCGAGTTGGGTAAATCAACAACTATTGGAGGTGAAGGTGCCTTTAAGGCATTGGAGCGTGCTGTTGCGGATTTGAAAGAGGGTAAAATTGATGTATTGGTCACCGCCCCCATTAATAAGAAGAATATTCAGTCAGAGTCATTTAGCTTTCCAGGGCATACTGAATTTCTGGAGCAACAAGCCGGAGAAGGTGAGGCTTTGATGCTCATGGTTTCAGAACATATGAAAGTTGGTGTTGTGGCAGGCCATGTTGCGATAAAGGATGTTCCCGCCGTGATTACAAAGGAACACATCTTGTCCAAATTGCGAACACTTGATTTGGCATTGCGTCAGGATTTTTGCATTCGTAAGCCGCGCATTGCTGTGTTGGGATTGAATCCTCATGCTGGTGATGAAGGTGTTCTTGGATCTGAAGAGCAGGATATTATTATTCCGGCATTAAAGCAGGCTAAAGATAAAGAAGGCATCATGGCGTTAGGGCCTTATCCGGCAGATGGGTTGTTTGGGAGTGAACGCTTTAAGAATTTTGATGCCATTTTGGCTATGTATCATGATCAAGGTTTGGCGCCATTCAAAGCCTTGACTTTTTCTAAAGGCGTAAACTATACAGCAGGATTGCCATTTATTCGTACTTCGCCCGATCATGGAACGGCCTTTGATATTGCCGGACAGGACAAAGCAAATCCGGAATCATTCAAGCAGGCTTTATATATGGCAGTTGATATTTGTAAGCATCGAAAGCTCTACAAAGAGCTGACGCGTAATCCGCTAAAATCAATTGACATAAACGAATTGGAACAGAAAGAATAAAAAAAACCGGCTTAGGCCGGTTTTTTTATTTTGATGATATTTTAAGACTAAACTCTTTCCGGGTAATATCCTTTGATGATACCCCGTTGTGAATTGCGTACAAACAAAATAATTTCATCACGTTCCTTAGATGCAGGTAGTTCAGCTTCAATGCGCTCGATCGCATCGGAGTTATTTAATCCCATTTGAAACAAGTACCGATACGTATTCTGGATATCACGAATTTGCTCGTTTGAATAGTTTCTGCGGCGTAAGCCAATGGAGTTAACTCCTACGTAAGAAATACGCTCGCGTCCGGCTTTTACATATGGAGGAATGTCTTTGCCGATTAATGAACCACCGGCAACCATTACATGTGCTCCAATGTGCACAAATTGGTGAATGGCTGATGTACCACCAACGATGGCGAAATCATCAATTACTACTTCACCTGCTACCTGAACCGCATTCACAAGAATTACATTGTTTCCGATAAAACAATCGTGCGCTACGTGTACATAGGCCATCAGTAGACAGTCGTTGCCAATTACAGTTTTGTTTTTAGCTTTTGTTCCCCGGTTGATAGTGACGCATTCACGGATAGTGGTATTATCGCCAATTTCAACAGTTGTTTCTTCACCTACAAACTTTAAATCTTGTGGTACCGCTCCGATTACAGCTCCTGGAAAAACATTGCAATTCTTTCCGATTCGGGTACCTTCCATGATGGTTACATTTGAACCAATGCGTGTGCCCTCTTCAATCACTACGTTTTTGTCGATGGTCACAAATGGCTCAATCACTACATTTGGAGCAATTTTTGCTTCCGGGTGTATATATGCTAATGGTTGTTTCATCTTGTCGATTATTTGTTTTTGTTGACTCTTGTTGAGTACAAATATTTCCTGTTCGCGAAAAACACTATTTATTTTTCACCACTTGTGCCATAAACTCTCCTTCGGACACAATTGTATCTCCCACAAAAGCCGTGCCCTTCATATTCGCCATACCACGTCGGATCTCTGTTAATAGTTCCAGTTTAAATATAAGTGTATCCCCGGGTACCACTTTCTTACGAAGTTTAACATTGTCAATCTTTAGGAAGTAAGTACTGTATTTTTCGGGTTCATCAAATTGGTTCAAAACGAAAATACCACCTACCTGGGCCATCGCTTCGATCTGCAAAACAGCAGGCATGACAGGTTCTTCAGGGAAGTGTCCCACGAAAAAAGGTTCATTCATGGTTACATTCTTAACGCCTACCACATATTTTTCTTGCAGGTCGATGATTTTATCAACTAACAAGAAAGGGGGTCGGTGTGGCAACATCTTTCTTATTTTGTTGATGTCGCATACCGGCTCAATTCTTGGATCATATTTAGGAGCTTCTACCCGAAGAGAGCGTTTTTTGATCTCTTTCCGGATTAATTTGGCAAATTCAACGTTTGCCATATGTCCGGGACGTGTTGCAATGATTCGTCCTTTTATTGGTAATCCACATAGGGTAAGATCACCAATAACATCTAATAATTTATGACGTGCCGGTTCGTTGGTGTGGACCAGGTCAACATTATTCAAGATACCAGTTGGTTGTACTTCAACACGTGGCTGATCGAACAAGTCTGCCAGGTGATCAAGCTCTTCTTGAGATACCTCTTTATCGATGATGATAATGGCGTTGTCCAGGTCGCCACCTTTAATCAAATTGTGTTTGAGCAGCGGTTCCAGTTCGTGTAAGAAAACAAAAGTCCGACATTCGCTGATCTCCGTTTCAAACTCGCTCAAAGAATCAATGGTAGCATATTGGTTAGCTAGCAGCAGAGATTGGTTGAACGAGATTTTTACATCAGCGCTAAAGTGATCGTCCGGTAAAGCCATGATCTTAATGCCTTTCTCCTTATCTTCGAACACCATTTTCTCTCTTACTTCGAAATATTTGCGCTCAGCATCAAGTTCCTGAATACCGGCTTCGTGAATTGCCTTTACGAAATATTTGGCACTACCATCCAGGATGGGTGCTTCCGGACCCGTAATTTCCAGTAAGCAGTTGTCCACGCCAAGGCCTCTTAAGGCGCCCAGGCAATGTTCGATGGTGCTAACTTTAGCCTCCCCTTTTTGAAGAACAGTTCCTCTTTCTGTGAAAGATACATTGTCTGCTAATGCTTCAATGATGGGTTGATCTTCCAGGTCAATACGCTTAAACTTAAAACCGTGGTTTTCCGGAGCAGGATTTAGTGTTAAAGTTACTTCCACTCCGGTATGAAGTCCTGTTCCTTTTAAGGACACAGACTTTTGAATTGTTGTTTGCTTTTCAACCATATTTCTTTGATTCAACAGGTTTGCATCCCTGTCAGCTAGCTTATTTATTTTAAACTATCGATTTCTTTTTGCAATTGATCGAGCTGGGTTTTCAACTCTGGTAATCTTCTGAAGATAACAGATGATTTATAAAACTGTTTGACATCGATCACGGGTGATCCCATCAATATCTGGCCTTCTTTTTTTATGTTGCCTCCAACACCAGCTTGTGCCCCAATTTTTGTATTGTCAGCAATTGAGATATGTCCGGCAATACCCACCTGGCCACCAAACATACAGTTTTTACCTATTTTAGCTGAGCCGGCGATTCCTGCTTGAGCGGCCAGTACTGTGTTTTCGCCAACTTCTACGTTATGGGCTATCTGAATCAGGTTATCCAGTTTGGCACCTCTACGGATAATGGTTGATCCCATGGTAGCACGATCTAAAGCACAGTTAGCACCTACTTCCACGTTATCTTCTAATATCACATTCCCAATTTGGGCAATTTTCTTGTATTCGTTGTTTTCGTCCGGTGCAAAGCCAAAACCATCGCTTCCTATTACAGCCCCGGCGTGGATGATGCAATTTTCGCCAACACGACAATGCTTGTAAATCTTTGCGCCTGCATATACAATGGAGTTATCTCCAATAGTCACATTATCACCAACGAAAGCTTGTGGATATATCTGTACGTTGTTGCCAATCTTAACATTTTCACCAATGTATGCGAAGGCTCCAACATATGCAAAATCACCAAGCGTGGCCGATGAATCTATAAATGATGGTTGTTCAATACCTGATTTTTTGGGTTGAGATTGTTCATACATTTCCAAAAGCTGAGCCAGTGCCTTGTAAGCATCCGGTACCCGGATCAAAGTGGCTTTTACTGTTTGTTCTGCAACAAAAGAGTCGTTGATGATAACGACATCAGCTTTGGTTGTGTATAAATAATGTGTGTATTTGGGGTTGGCTAGAAAGGTAAGTGTTTCTGGTTTGCCTTCCTCTATTTTCGATACGTTGGTAATAACTGCTTCCTTATTTCCTTCTACTTTGCCGTTTATCAATTCGGCAACTTGGCCAGCTGTAAATTTCATCCGTCGTTTTTGTTTTCATGTTGCCAGACGTCTATGAAAACTCATAGAACATAGAAGTATCTCAGTTTTGAACACGACAATAAAGCCGTGTTTGATTATAACTTCTGTCCGGCGCTTTTCATTAATTATGAAAAAACTGTAATTAGCAATATAAAGGCATTGGCTAAAAATCTATGATTTAATCAAATAGGTTATATAGCAACTTTACAGGGTAAAAATTTGGTGCAAATCTAGCAAATAAATTTACTAAAAAAAACTCTAAAAGCCTTTGATTTGACTTATTTAAGTGCTGATTTTGGGTAACATAGATAGTGTTTTCGATCTGTTTTACCCAATACTGAAAGGTTAAACATGTCTGAGGCATCAGCAATATCTTTTAGTTCGTTATTGTTATATTGTATTTTAATGCGTTCGTCATTCATACTGTAAGCGTTGTTTTCAATGGTGTCAGTAAAAACGAAGTAGTTATTTATTTCGTCTAAAGAAAGGTTAAGGTTGTTTGCCACCTGCAGACTGATTTGGTCAATTACAGAAGATTCAAAGGGATCTTTTTGAATCTCGATCCGATAAAGTTTACGGGCTAAAAAATCCTGTGCTAATCGAGAAAGTATTTGGTCATTGTGATATGACCATGTTTTTATGGAGCTCATGATGTCATCGTCATCCAGAAGTGAAAAGTTAAGTAAAACATCCGCATTCGTTTTAAAATCGTCGTAAGTTAGTTTTTGCTTGAGAAAAAACTTTAGGTGAGGGGTTGAATAGAGTTCTTCACCTGATAATGTAATTTCCTTGGCGCGTTTTAAGATGTTCACTAACATTCGTTCTGCTACAATAGCTGTTTTGTGAAGATAGACTTGCCAATACATTAAACGCCGCGCCACTAAAAATTTCTCAATTGAATAGATTCCTTTGGCTTCCACTACTAATTGATCGTTGTTAATGGTGAGCATTTTAATGATTCGATCTGAACCAATATTTCCTTCTGATACGCCTGAAAAGAAACTGTCTCTTTTTAAGTAGTCCAGACGATCCATGTCCAATTGACTTGAGACCAGTTGATGAAGAAATGTTTTTGAATAGGAGTTGTTGAAAATTTCCAAGGCCATATCCAATGAATGGTTCAATTCCTTATTCAAGGAGTTCATGAATAATTGAGAAATGGATTCATGCGGTACACTTTCAACCAGACTGTTTTCCAATACATGTGAAAAAGGTCCATGGCCAATATCATGTAATAAAATTGCAGCATGTACCGCTTCCGATTCCTGTGGCGTAATGGTGTGTCCTTTTGAACGAATGGTGTCAATGGCTGAAGTCATAAGATGCATGGCTCCCAAGGCGTGTTGAAAGCGGGTATGAGTAGCCCCTGGATATACCAGGTGTGTTAAGCCTAATTGTCGAATTCTTCTAAGACGCTGAAAGTAGGGATGTTCAATAAGATCGTATAGGAGATCAAAAGGGATTTTTATAAATCCATAAACAGGGTCATTTATAATTTTTCGTTTGTTTCCGATATACATGAATAAATCATTCTGATGATAAATGCATCAGCAAGGTAAGATATATGGAGCAAAATGATACGAAGAATTGCCTGAAAAGGGAAAATACGTAGATGAAAAAGTAAAATTTGGTAATGAGTTTGTCTGTTTATATTGATGAAAGCAAATGGAACAAGGTTTGGAAATTATCTGATTTGTAGTTATCTTTGCACCTGATTTACCGAGCTTAGGTATAGGGGACGCGCATAGTCCCCTATTTTATTAGTTGCATTATATATGATAAAAGTATCTCAAATAGAATCTATTATAACTGAAAAGCTGAAGAAAGACGACATGTTTGTGGTCGAAATCTCTGTGCATCCGGGTAATAAAATTGTTGTTGTTATTGATAGCGATAATGGTGTGCCAATCAGTTATTGCATTGAAATTAGTCGCTTAATTGAAAGTGATTTTGATCGGGAAAATGAAGATTTTGAGTTGGAAGTATCCTCTGCTGGTATTGGACAAGCATTTCGGGTGCATCGGCAGTATCTGAAAAATTTGGGACGGAGAGTAGAAGTGTTGGAGAATACAGGTAAGAAAGTGTCTGGTAAATTAACTTCTGTAAATGACGAGGATTTTGTTGTTGAAATAGAAGAAATGATTAAGCCTGAGGGTAAAAAGCGTAAAGAGCTACATGTCCACAAAGTAGGCTATAAGTATGATGAAGTAAAACAGGTAAAAGATATTATCTCTTTCTAAATATTCCGGAGTATGGAAAATATAAATCTGATAGAAACCTTTTCGGAGTTTAAGGAACTCAAAAATATTGATCGTGCAACCATGATCAGTGTGTTGGAAGATTCATTTCGTAGCGTATTGATTAAGCGATTTGGGACGGATGAAAATTTTGATGTTATTATCAATCTGGATAAAGGGGACTTTGAGATTTGGCGGAATCGCGAAGTTGTAAAAGATGAGGAGTTGGAAGATGCTAATCTTCAGATTTCATTAACTGAAGCTAAAAAGATTGATCAGGATTATGAATTGGGTGAAGAAGTAACTGACGAAGTTAAATTCCTCGATTTCGGAAGACGTGCAATCTTGAGCCTCAGACAAAACCTGTCTGCCAGAATTCTTGAGTTGGAAAAAGATAGTATTTATCACAAATATAAGGATCGCATTGGCGAAGTGGTTACCGGTGAGGTATATCAAATCTGGAAACGTGAAATCCTTATTTTGGATGATGAAGAGAATGAATTGATTCTGCCAAAAGCGGAACAAATCCCATCTGATTTTTTCCGAAAAGGCGACACAGTAAGAGCTGTAGTTGTACGCGTTGAGATTCGAAATAACAATCCGCTGATTATTTTATCCCGTACATCACCGGTCTTTTTGGAGCGTTTATTCGAGATGGAAGTGCCAGAGATTTTTGATGGTTTGATTACTATTAAAAAGATTGTACGTGTGCCTGGTGAGCGCGCTAAAGTGGCTGTTGAGTCATACGATGAGCGTATCGATCCGGTTGGTGCCTGTGTGGGAATGAAAGGATCACGTATTCATGGTATTGTTCGTGAATTAAAGAACGAAAATATTGATGTAATAAATTACACAACCAATACTCAGCTCTTTATTCAAAGAGCACTTAATCCTGCAAAGATTTCTAACATCAAACTGTATGATGAAGGAAATAGAGCCGAAGTTTACTTACGTCCGGAGGAGGTTTCCCTGGCAATTGGTAAAGGTGGTTTAAATATACGTTTGGCAGGTCAGTTAACCGGTTACGAAATCGACGTCTATCGCGAGACGGAGGAAGATGATGAAGATGTGAAATTGGATGAATTCACTGACGAAATCGAAGCCTGGATTCTGGACGAGTTAAAGGCAATTGGTTGTGATACAGCTAAATCAGTATTGGATCTATCAGTTGAAGATCTGGTAAAACGGACTGACCTGGAAGAAGAGACCATCCGGGAAGTTAGGGGCGTACTAGATGCTGAATTTGAATAATTCACTTATATTTGCTTGGCAAAGAGGTGTGCCCTAACCAAATAGAAACGAAAAAGAAGAGTCCTGTTATATGGCAGTTGGAAAAAGACTTAGTAAAGTAGCTCGTGAATTCAATGTAGGAATTTCTACTATTGTAGATTTTCTGCACAAGAAAGGATTTGACGTTGAGTCAAGTCCAAACACGAAGGTTACGGAAGATATGTACTCCGTTCTTGAAAAGGAGTACAAAAAGGATTCCGATGAAAAGAAAAAGTCATCGGATAAACTTGCTCAGTTGAAAGAAAAATCCAGGAAGGAATCTATTTCAATTGATGATATCCGTTCTGAAGAGGCACCCGAAGTGGAACAGCCTGAAGAGCGAGAAATACCAGCTGCCCCAAAGGAAATTCCAGTTGAGAAAGAACCAAAAGTTGTGGGCAAAATCGATCTGGAGGCTTTAAAGCCGAAGAAAAAGGAGGCTCCTAAAAAAGTAGAGAAACCGGCACCAGTGGTTGAAAAGGAAGAGGTGAAACCGGTACCTGCTAAGGCAGTGGAGAAGGCGCAGGTTCAAGAAGCTCCAAAGCCGAAGGAGAAGAAGAGGAAGGAAGTCAAACAACCTGAACATATTCCCACAAAAGTTGATCAGCTTGGGGAAGAGTTAAAAGTGGTAGGGAAAATTGAATTGGAGAAGAAAGTAAAGAAAGAAGAGAAAAAAGAGAAACCTTCCCGACCAGAGAAACAGATCGTAGTGAAAAAAGAAAAAAAGGAAGCGCCAAAAGCTGAAAAAGTAAAAGGTGCGCCCGCAGAAACGAAAGCTTCGACACCAACTCCTAAAAAGGAAAAAGTGGAGGCAAAAGAGCCACAAGAAGCTCCTAAAGCCGAGGCTACAGAACCTGCCAAGCCGGAAAATGAAATTTTCAAACCTACACAGGTGAAGAAGCTTTCAGGTCCAACAGTCATTGGTAAAATTGAATTACCAAAAGCGCCTGTGAAATCATCTGAAAAGAAGGATGATAACAAGATTTCAGCCAATAAAAAACGGAAGCGGAAACGTATCCGCAAGGAAAAAGAGAAAGTTAACATTAATGATAAGCAGCAGGCAGCTCAAAGTGGAGGTGAAAATAAGCCTAAAACACTTGAGAAGCGGAAACCAGGTGTTGCACCTGCAGGAAAGCGCACTGCTCCAAAGCTAAGAAAGCGTCCGGCGCGTGCTGAGGTTAATGAAGAGGATGTACAAAAGCAAATAAAGGATACGTTAGCGCGTTTAACTTCAAAAGGTAAAAGTAAAGGAGCTAAGCACCGTCGTGAAAAGCGTGAGGCAGTGAGCCAACGTCAGCAAGCTGAGCTGGAAAAAATTGATCAGGAAAAGAGCATTCTGAAAGTAACCGAGTTTGTAACAGCTAATGAGTTGGCAAGCATGATGTCGGTGCAGGTGAATCAAATTATTGCTACCTGTATGAGCCTGGGGATGTTTGTTTCTATTAATCAGCGACTGGATGCTGAAACACTAGCGCTTGTAGCTGAAGAGTTCGGTTATACTATTGAATTTGTTAGTGCTGAAGTAGTAGAGGCCATTCAAGAGGAAGAAGACAAAGAGGAAGATTTGATTACGCGTCCACCGATTGTTACAGTGATGGGACACGTTGACCACGGTAAAACGTCACTGCTTGATTACGTTCGTAAAGCTAACGTTATTGCCGGTGAAGCCGGTGGTATCACCCAGCACATTGGTGCTTATAGTGTGAAGCTGGAAAGTGGCCGTCAAATCACGTTTCTGGATACACCGGGTCACGAAGCATTTACCGCGATGCGTGCAAGAGGTGCTCAGGTAACAGATATTGCGATTATTATTGTTGCAGCAGATGATAATGTGATGCCTCAAACAATAGAAGCCATTAATCATGCTTCTGCCGCTGGGGTGCCAATTGTGTTTGCGATCAATAAAATAGATAAGGCTGGTGCTAATCCCGATCGTATTCGAGAAGAATTGGCTAATATGAATTTCCTCGTAGAAGAATGGGGTGGTAAGTATCAGTGTCAGGAGATATCCGCCAAGAATGGTGTTAATATTGAAGAGTTATTAGAAAAAGTAACGCTGGAGGCTGATATGTTAGAGCTGAAAGCAAATCCGGATAAACGTGCAGTGGGTAGTGTGATTGAATCGTCACTTGATAAAGGACGTGGATATGTAACTACCATGTTAGTACAATCAGGAACTATGCGCATTGGAGATATGTTGCTGTCGGGTTCTCACTATGGACACGTAAAAGCAATGTTTAATGAGCGTAATCAAAAAATTGATGTGGCTGGTCCAGCGGAACCTGTATTAATCTTAGGTATGAACGGTGCACCGCAGGCCGGTGAACGTTTCAATGTGATGGAGGATGAGCGTGAAGCTAAAGAAATAGCCACTAAGCGTGAGCAGTTACAGCGCGAGCAAGGCATGCGTACGAAAAAGCACATTACGCTGGATGAAATTGGTCGTCGTATTGCCATTGGTAACTTCCAGGAGTTGAATGTGATTGTTAAAGGTGATGTGGATGGATCGATCGAAGCGCTTTCTGATTCGATGATTAAATTGTCAACGGAAGAGATTCAAGTGAATGTGATCCATAAGGCAGTAGGTCAGATCTCTGAATCAGACATCATGTTGGCCGCTGCATCTAACGCTATTGTTATTGGATTCCAGGTGCGTCCATCATTATCGGCCCGGAAAATTGCAGAGAAAGAAGAGATCGATATTCGACTCTATTCTATTATCTACGATGCTATCGAAGAGCTAAAATCTGCGATGGAAGGTATGTTAGCACCTGAAATCAAAGAAAATGTTGTAGCGACTATTGAAATACGTGAAACCTTTAAAATTACCAAAGTGGGTACCATTGCCGGTTGTATGGTGAAAGATGGTAAGGTGAAACGCAATAACAAGGTGCGTTTGATTCGAGATGGTATTGTGGTCTTTACAGGTGAGTTAGGATCGTTGAAACGATATAAAGACGATGTGAAAGAAGTAGCCTCAGGATATGAATGTGGTTTGAACCTTGCCAAATTCGATGACATTATGGTAGGTGATATCATTGAAGCCTACGAAGAGGTGGAAGTTAGCAGAAAATTATAATCAAGTAGCTATTATAAGTGAAAGGCCTTGCTAATGCAAGGCCTTTTTTTTATACCACTAATTGGAAAAAAATGGCATAAAAAAAGCGATCTTATTAAAGATCGCTTTTTTTATAAAGTGGAAAGAAATTATCCAATTGTTTCTTTGTATTGCTCAGCTGTTAGTAATTCATCTAATTCAGCAGTGTCAGCAATCTGAATTTTGATCATCCAGCCACCTTCATATGACTCTTTGTTAACCAAGTCAGGCTGAGCTTCTAATTCAGCGTTTACCTCAATAATTTTACCAGAGATTGGCATGTACAAGTCAGAAACTGTTTTAACAGCTTCGATAGTACCAAATACCTCTTCTTTGTCAAGTTCTTCGCCTTCTGTTTCGATTTCAACGAAAACGATGTCACCCAATTCTCCCTGGGCGAATTCAGTAATACCAACAGTTGCGATATCACCATCAACAAGAATCCACTCGTGATCCTTAGTATACTTCAGATTTTCAGGTATGTTCATGATAGCACGAAAATTTAATTATCTAATGATCAAATGTAAATAAATTCTTATAGATAATCTATGATCTACAACAACAAGTTCCTTGTTTATAAAAGTTTGTTTTAATGTAATATCTTTTAATTCACTGCAGTATGGGGGTTTTGTATTAATGGTACCTAATAAAAGTCATACTTTTCGAGAGAATATTTTTTAGACCTGATACAATATCTACGATTGATTTTAAGTGCTTAGACCTTATTGGGTCAGGGCAAAACGGAAACTTATTCCAAAGTTGGATTCTTGTCTTGGGTAATAAGTCGTAATGTAGGGTTTGCTGATGTTTGTATCGTAAAACAATTGCATGTTAAAACGGTCGCTCAACGCATAATCAGCGGTGAATTTCACGGTGGTCACCTTACTTCCATTGGTCATCTGACTGTAATCTTCCGCTATTTTCCGGATCATCGCCAGATTGTTTCGTATGGAGAAATCGACACGTAGATTTAAGTCGTTACTAATTGATTTTTGGCTACTTCCTTTGCCAAAGATCAAATCCATCTTATCAAAGCGATAGCCCAAACCAATCACGTATTCATCTTTATAATCTTCGATCACCTGGTTGTTACCCATACTTAAGCTTAAAGCGCGCGATTTTTTAATTTCGGCACGGGTGGTAATGTTATTAGCCCAGGTGATGTTGAACTCAATTAAGGGGCTGAATTGCTCGGTTACCATGATGGAATTGATATCATACACTAAATCTACTCTATCTTCTCCTTCCACCTCATTCCGGATGTAGGATCCCATGTTATAAGTAGAGCGATAAGCATGTGAAATATCAAATGATTTGATTAGCTTTTTAAAAGCTTTTATCCTGGATAAGCCATCGTAGGAAATGCGCCAGTTAGGTTGCATTTTTGAATAGCCGGGAAAGGGATCGGTGAATATTTTATTGGCATCAGTGCCCGAATAAGCCGCTAAAAACGATGGAATTAAAATGTCCGAATTATTGAGGGCAGCCAGACGTTCTTCTTCAGTGTCGTAATCATGTTCCAAACGGGCTTGTACAATTTCTCTATTATCCTTGAACTGCTCAAATAATTCGGATTCCAGAGCAGGGGACTTATCCACCGGTTTAAACGCGGTCTTGAACAGATTAAATGTCATGGAAAAATTACCCCGTTGATTTAAGTTGGTGGCTTGATTTCCACCTTTTGCATAATACTCCTCAATGTTTTCGGAGAAGCTACGTTCTGCATTTACATCTAGTCGCAGGCCGCGGATCGGCTCTACGTTGATGCGCAGAGAAAAATCCTCTTTGTGGGTCATCACATAGGGTTCATCCCGCAGTGGAGTTGTTGCTAACCATCCATTGTCAGAAGCCGTTTCTGCAAAGGCACGGTCCTGCCATCCAAAAATAAAGGGGACGCCGGGGGCTGAAAACCCATCTGTTGTACCCATGAATCCAGATTTAGGCGAGTAATTGTGAAGAATGGTTCCGTTATTTTCTGAATAGTTAACGGTGATGTTTTTCACCGAAGTGACCAACAATGCACTGTAGTCCATCGCCAGCTTAAGTGGTGAGTTGTTTTCAGCAACCGTACCGGTCACCATGATACGGGCATTTTCAGCTGCCTTGTCAGGCGTAAATTCAATTTTGTTGGGGTTGATGGTTTTGGACTCACCACGTACCGGACGCCCGTTACTGTCAAACACACGTACGGAAGTTTCCGTTGTTTTTAAGCGGTGATTGATGGTGTATGTTTCACCTTCTTTCAGTTGAATATTTGTTTTATTAAAACGAACTGTCCGCTTTCCATCTTTGCGTCCGGTTTGTTTGCGTCCGCTGCGGTATTTACGATCCAGCTTATCCAGGTAGGATACCTTTTTGTACAAGGTTTTCATATTCAAAGTACCATTGAGCTGGATGGTATTTGAATTACGGATGGTATTACCATTTTTGTTTCCATCCGGGTTATCTGCTATAACAGGCGCTAAATCCCACTGGTACATACCGCGGTACTGCAAGGTCGTATTGGTCCAGTCCAACAAGGGGATCTTATTAATCGGCAAGGTATAGCTCACATCGAAATTGTGCTGATATGCAGTGGTTCGCCCAAAAGACATGATGTTACTCATCACTTCATCGCGCCACTCTTTGTAATCGTCTCTTTCTTTATTGATCACCGTAAATTCCCCTTCATCGATCCTTGCATTGGTGACGGACCGGAAATTTAATTTCAAACCTTTGGAGAGGTTGTAGCGCATGTCGAAGAAACGGTTCCAGTCAAAATCTTTGGATACCGACACATCCGGGCCAATGTCATTGTTATCCGATCCGGTGTTATTCCGTAATTTCAGCTCACGATACATGCGGTTAATCTCCCAGCGATACGAAATTTGTGATGGCAGATAATAGAAGTTAAAATCGCGGATTAGGGCCAGTGATTTTGCTTTTACCGATTTCTTAAATGGTTCCACCGGTTTGGGGCGTGCATTGTAATTGTAGGCCAATATACCACGGTAGGATTTATCGATGGAATTTTCAGTGTTCACATCGTGTTTAGTCGTTTCGTTGTAGGAATAGGTCGCCGAAATATTACTCGGGCTGTAGAACTGTACTTTGTCTTTTTTCGAATTAACCTTTACATTGGTGAAATTGACACTTTTCCGCTTAACGACACTTTGCGAAAGTTCCTTTATTTTTTCTCTTTCAGTTTCATCATCTGCATTGTCCAGGGCCACCTGGGTGGGGATGTCCGGATCTAATGGATAATACTTTGGCGTGGCTACGGACTTGGATATTCCAAAATAGAAAGGCGCCGATATAGCTGATTCAGGCCCTAAAAACTTACCCAATTCTAAATTGGTCGCTACATCGTATTGGTAAAAATCTTCCTGACTACGTTCCTGTACATTCTGATCGATACTACCCCAACCAACGGTACTTGTTTTTCCAGCCATAGAAACACTTCCTAAATCAGCCAGTTTAACCGACATGCGTGCATTGGCAGCCCAACCACCTTGTTCGTCAAAGTCGGTTAAACGTAATTCATTCATCCACACTTCCACTGATTTACGATCGCGCGGGTGCGTATTTCGAATACCCATCATCACGGTTTTCACATTACTCAGGTTGGGATTACCTTTGATGTAAACGACTTGGTTGTTTCCGAATTCGCTATCTACTAGATTGTACTCGTAGCGTTCGGTCATGTTCGCCTGGTTATCGGCTAGTGCCTCATTGCGTTCCAACTTGGCCGCACTCAATAGTTCCAGCTCCAGGTTAAGTTCGTTTTCTTCGGGCCATACTTCACGACGGTCCGATTCATTTGAATTAATATAGTTTCTGCCTTCCGTCAGGCTCAGTTTAATTTCGTATTCGTAATAGTTATCGGTATAATCACTCCCCAAACGGATGAAAGCACTGACTCCTGTGGCGCTGAGATCGTCATAACCTTCGAGTGCTGCCGCATGGATGAACATCTTCAGCCGTTTGTATTGGCGGATGTCAATATTCATGGTTTTGTATACACCCCGGGCATCGCCAGCACCTAATTCCTTTACTTTTAATAGAAGTGACTGTTCATTCAGTTCCCGGAGTTGCGGGTTAGCCGGATCAATAACCCGGTCGATGCCTGGAGGCAACACGTAGTTCACTGGTTTTTTATCCGAGTTTTCTTCAATATTCACAGCCGATACTTCGAATTCTGCCGCAATATTAACATTGGCGTTATCCTTCGTTTCGGCAAGAGGTTGGTCGTATTTGCGCCAATCGCCTCGTACCAAATCTAAAGTGGCCAGTCGCAGAACAGTTGGTTTTTCGAACCCTGTCATGAACATCCGCATAAAGCGAATGCTTTGCATATTATTAATGCTACCTATGGGTTCTCTATCGCTATCTTTTTGGACCGGCACCCGGAAGAGGTACCAGCTTACTTTTTTATTGTTGGCATCTACAATGGAGGAATCACGTCGATCGACAATGTAAGAATCACCAATGTCCATTCCCTTCTTTAATTCCACCTTATACTGGTAATAACTTTCATTTTCACTTAAGGTAAAATCCCGGTTAATGTCTTCCACATCCGGTTTATCCATGGCCGCTGTGGAGTAGTTTTCACCCGAAGCGGATGATGGTTTGGAGTTACCTTCCAGGTTATTGTAGTTTTTATAACGATCCAGAATGCTGACTTCGTTGGCATCTAACTCCGAACCTCTGAAATAGTGGTAATCATCGGATGCCGGGTCATTCAATATATTGTCCAGAGCTTCATTGCTTAAGCCCATGTTTTTCATGTCCGTGATAAAATCGTCGTAGAAGGTTTGTTCCGTCTCGCTATTCATCCCGTTCAATCCCACATCCTGAGCCAGGCGTGTGGCCACATCGGTGGAGAAGGCATCAACCAGGCTTTGTTTTTTAGAAATGAAACCCCAATGGGTTTGGTCCACATCTGCTTCTTCATCCGGTCCTGGTAAGCCTTGCTCAAAGGACTTCCGCGAATCACGCAGGATATCTTCCGATACATTACCCAGGTTAAAATAGAGTGTTCCTTCATTGGTATCATCCTCGTCATACACGAAAGGATCCATCATCCAGAACTCGATGTATTCAATGTTGGCGGCTTCAAAGTCATTCACATCAATGGGCCGCATCATACCTCCCCAGCGTGTTTCCGGTGCTCTTAGGTGCCCGTCTTCATCAATACCTTGAGATACATTCTCCAGTCCATTTGCCAGATCAAAGTTATAAGGCCCGCGTTCATGGGGGTAGTAAGCCAGGTTTAATACCGGTATGGTGGTGGGTTGTCCATAAGGTGCCTGGCGGTTGGGAAACAACTCACTTTCACGAATTTCACGTACCCGGTGGTCTTTTTGCTGGTCTTCGTCGGCTTTGATGTGTTGAGGTGTTAAGGCGTTACCTCTTAAGAACAGCGGATCGATGTTATACCAGGCTAACTTGGCCCGGTTGTAACCCGGTACTTTTGTTCCATTATGCGTATTCTCACTTTCAGGGAACAGATCATCCTGTTTCTGCGGTGTACTGGCAATTTGCCAGGCGGTCCAATTACGCATGTCATAGGAGATGCGTGTGCCTTCAAAATCATCGATGTAAGAGGTTCCCGATTCGTCAATCACATTGGGATGGCCGGGAATCAGTTGTGCAAATTCCCCTTCGAAGGTAATGCTGGATGGCTCTTTGGTTTGAACCAGTGGTAATTTATCAATCAATTCAGTTAATCCCAGCGACTCGGTGTAAAAAGATGTGTTGACCCCCCAAATGGTGTTGGCAATGGGTTCATCACCAATGTTTACTTTTTGTGTTAAGGGACGTTCCCGCAGGTGCATCAAGGTGCCACCAATGTTAAAGTTTTCGTTGATTTGATAATTCAGGTGGGTTCCCAACAATGTTTTGGTTTGCACATTAAAGAGCGATTGGTTCTCCAATGATACTTGAATGGGGGTGCCTGAGTTGAGAATTCCCTGGTTGATAATGCGTACCCGCCCCAGTGTGTAATCCACAATGTAATCGGTATTTTCCACTAATTTACGGCTACCGGCCGTCACGATGACAGATCCTTCCGGCACGTTCATGGCATTCAGTGATATTTCAGAACCGGAACCGGATTTGTAGCGACCTTTCAGTTTGTATTTATTTTGGGAAGCATCTTGTTCCGCTTCGGTCTGGGTTTTGTCGTAGAGTGATTTGTAAACGTATTTATC
>JAEINY010000001.1 GCA_016342595.1 Marinilabiliaceae bacterium | reverse complement strand
CTAATAATTTTCAATTGTTCCGTTTTCTTCTGTTTGGGAGCCATTCGTGTAAACGCCATGTGCGAGGTTTCAATACGAATAGGACCTAATACATTTGGATAAATATCCTCCATTGTTTTCTCACGCGGCGTCACCTTTCCGATGATTCGCAACACAACAGTTGAATTTTTCGCGTTAGAAGCAACTGTCACCGTTTTATTAAAATTCCCCGGCCGATTACGCGGATCGAAGGTTGCCTTTACATGCCCTTTTCCTCCGGGAGGAATCGGATTTCTCGTCCATTCAGGAGTTGTACATCCGCAAGAAGCCTGCACGTTATGCAGAACCAGTGGTTGACCTCCCGTATTGGTAAATTGAAAAGCATAAGTAACCTTTCCTCCATTTTCCTTCATCTCACCAAAATCATGTAAGGTTTTTTCAAAGGCCAAATTTGGCTTAGCATGTTGAGCCTGAACAAAGGCTCCTGATAGAATGGCAATCAGTGCTATAAATAAAGTTCTCTTCATAGCTATTAAAATGTTTTATAATGGTATGTTATTAATTAATTAGCTGTCAGTTCCAAGTCCAATGATTTGTACGCAAGTAATTTAAAAGGGTTCAAAAATTGAACCAAAACCTGTATATGAAGGACAAAAAAACTATGAGCATTCACAAAGCTATAAAAATATTTGATCATTGATTCCTTTCATATATACTAATTAGCCAAAACACAGGTGTTATGTTGCAAATGGATCTTTCACCCTCGCCTTCCGTCTGATGAGTATGCACCATTCAATTTTCAATAAAAAAAATATTTCAACCTGCAATATAAACCCCAATGTTTTAAGATACTACCCAAAAATCATTCAATGCAAAATTGTGCTCGAATCTATACCTTTGCTACTTCCATAAATCGAACCCCAAATGATCGGTTTGTCTATAAAAGTGAAGTATTAGATGGAGACAATCTTCCAGGGGCAACGATTATGAGTTGCTGGGGTATTCAACACTTGAGTCTGTTTATCACTATAAGCCGATTGATTTCACAAACTAAGAATGGTTCAGCAAACGATTAGAATTTTTAAATCGACGGTCTGTTAGATTACATCAACATGTGTTATCTTTACAACAAAATTTTAAAAAATTAACACATGCCCACTTCCCAACTTATCATCTTATTAATAATAGGACTATTAGGAGGTATTGTTAGCGGTAGTCTTGGTGTTGGCGGAGGTATTATCATCGTACCAGCATTGGTCTATTTTATAGGCTTCAATCAACATCTGGCGCAAGGTACCAGCATTGCCATCCTATTACCCCCAACCGGTATCCTGGCAGCTATGCAATATTATAAAAAGGGCTTCATCGATATTAAGGTAGCCATCATTCTAATGACCATTTTTGTTGTCGGGGCCTATTTAGGCAGTTTAATCTCGCTTAATATCCCCGCTAAAACTCTAAAGAAAGTATTTGGTTTATTCATGTTGATGATCTCACTTAACATGATTTTCGGAAAATAATTGACAATGGAAAGTAAACAACGCATCAAAAACCTGACTCAAAAATACCTAGGTGAAATTATTGAAATCAGAAGACATATTCATCAATTTCCGGAAATCTCTTTTGATGAAGTTAACACATCGAAATACATCCAACAACAACTTACAAAAATTGGTATTCCCTTTAAAGCAGGATATGTAAAAACAGGGATTGTCGGCACAATTAAAGGCAAGAATCCTGAAAAAAAAGTTATCGCGCTAAGAGCTGACATGGATGCTTTGCCAATTCAGGAAAAAAGCAACGTCCCTTTCTGTTCAGTCAACGATGGTGTGATGCATGCTTGTGGACACGATGCTCACAGTGCCGCATTAGTGGGAGCTGCTAAAATACTATTCGAACTAAGGAGCGAATGGGAAGGCACCATCTTATTGATTTTTCAACCTGCTGAAGAAGTATTCCCGGGAGGAGCCAAATTAATGATGGAAGCTGGCATTTTTGACAAGCAAAAACCCGAAGTCATACTGGGCCAGCATGTATTACCAACGATGAAAAGTGGGCATGCGGGTTTTAAGGAAGGCATGTACATGGCATCTGGTGACGAAATCTACTTGACAATTAAAGGTAAAGGTGGGCACGCTGCCATGCCGCATCTTTTAACCGATAACGTATTAATTGCTTCTCAAATCATTGTGGCTCTTCAGCAAATAGTGAGTCGCTTTGTACCTGCTCAATTACCCACTGTTTTATCGTTTGGAAAGTTCATTGCCAATGGTGCTACAAATATTATTCCTGAGCAAGTAGAGATAGCTGGTACCTTGAGAACGATGAATGAAAAGTGGCGTGCCAAAATTAAAACCAAGATTAGAGAAATTGCTACCTTCACTGCCCAATCCATGGGAGCCGAATGCGAAGTGGATATAAAAGATGGATATCCAGTGGTGCATAACGACGAAAAAGTAACCCGCCAAGCGATAGAATTTTCAGAAGAATACTTAGGGAAAGAACAAACTGAAGCCATGGATACACGCATGACAGCCGAAGATTTTGGCTATTACACACAACAATACCCTTGTACTTTCTACCGTTTTGGGGTGCAACAAGCAAATGAAGAAACCGGTAATTTACATACGCCCCAATTCAATTTGAATGAATCTTCATTGGAAACAGCAACCGGTTTAATGGCCTATTTAGCTTACCGATTCATGACATGACAAAAATCAGAATTCATCAGTACAATATAGAGAAAGGACAAGCCTTCAAACAATTAAGCAATTTAAGACCTGAAAGCCTTATTTAAAACCTTTTCAAATAAAGCCTTTTAACTTGAGTTTGTTTTTTTTATAAAAAAAAGCGATAATTTTGCTTCCATAATTGAAACCAAAAACCGATTAAAAATGGCATACGTAATTAACGAAGATTGCATTGCATGTGGTACTTGTGTTGACGAGTGTCCAGTTGAAGCTATCACTGAAGGTGATATCTATAAAATTGACGCTGAAGCATGTACTGACTGCGGAACTTGTGCAGATGTTTGTCCTACTGAAGCAATTCATCCAGCATAGGCAGAGAAGATATAAAAGCCCCGTAAGGGGCTTTTTTTTTGCCCTATTTTCCAGTAATGACAACATCCATCGGGATGTCATGAGGTTCAACAGGCACCTCATCAATCATTTGAAAACCAAAAGCCAAACCAATCTTTTTAGCCATGGGTAATCGTTTTAAAATACGATCGTAATACCCGGCTCCTCTTCCCATTCGATTATTCTGATTATCAAACGCCACGCCTGGTACTATTACCATCTCAAGTTTTGATTCATCCAGCAACTTTTCACCTGCTGGTTCTGGTATTCCATATTTCTCACCTGCAACTAACGATTCTTCACCCTCAAACAAAAAAATCTCCAGGTCATCCCCCTTCACAACAGGCAAATATATATTCTTGTGCTGATACCATTTCAATATAAATTCACGAGTTGGCATTTCATCTGCCATGGCCCAATACATTAAAATATGGGTCGCATCCTTAAAAGCGGAGTGTTGCTCCAACTCTTTATTTACACCTCTCACTTCCCGCTGCTTTTTTTCTTTCGGGAATTCATATTTTAACTGTTTAATCTTAAGACGTAGTTCCTTTTTATATTGAATAATACTAGCGTGCTTCATACTCATATTCAATTTTTCACCATTTTAATCTGATAATTAACTCTCTTTATGGACGATACCTCGAAAGTCGTAAAATTTTATGCCCATCCATTTCATGCATCAGCTGAAATACAGTTAATTCAGGATGCTCTTTCATATATGCTTCTACAATATGATATCCCAAAAACACAGCCGCCCGTCCGGGTGACTCTTGACCAAAATAATAAGAAAACGGACCATCCCCAACATACTTCTGAATCACCATACGCTCAGAATTATAAAGATGCTTTCGTTCCACCATTCCAGCCCATAAACCAGCTTCACTGTTGCGGCACCAATCCAACTGTTTTTCATTGTAATCAAATAGCAGAGAATCTTGAATACCAGGGATCACTGTTTTTATAAAAAAAAGCAACTTCCCTTCGTGTATCATGTGACTAATGACATCTTCATTTTGCTTCTTCCCAGGAAAATCAGTCATTGCAATAGCTTTCATTACATCCGGAACAACTTTCTCGGGAATCATTTTACTTCTAAGGTATACTGGTACTGGTGGCGATAACCATTCATAAAACTCACAGTCTGCCCCCAGGTATTTCTCGATACTAATGGACAACCAGGCTGAATCGACCACGATAGACTGATTGAAACCTGAAATATGCAAATAAATATCCGGGATATTTTGTTCCGGGAAATAATATTTCAAGTAACGAAATGCCAGTGATAATTCTTCTTCGAGTTGCTCTGTATCCTTAAAAACTTCATTGCATTTTTCTAACACATCCTTATTTGCATCATATTCCAGGAAACTCTTCAAATACCCCAGGTAATTAGGATCTTTCGGATCGCCAATTCGAATGATTTTTTGGCTATAAGCATCCATGAAATTACCATACTTATCTTCCAACTGCGGATACTGCGAAGAGAGTTCATCCACATTTAAGGCAAATAAATCCTGAAAAAAAGGCTTGACTTTCACATCAACCGAAATGTGGCTAACATCTGGTACATCCACTCCCTTACCACAAGACCCTAATAAAATGGCTATTACACCAATCGAAAAACACCTCTTTGTTACTTTAAAAATTGAAAAAATCTTCATCTCAACACATTTTTGAATCCATAAAAATACGAAAGCTGATAAAAAGAGTAACACATCGAAAAAAAAAGTGGAAGAAAAACATGTTTTAATTATGTTTGTACTGTATTTCAATCTACAAATGCCATAACTATGCAACGAATAGCTTTTATACTACTATGTAGTTTATTCATATCCATGGGTGCTTTTGCACAAGAAGCACCCCGAAGTCGATTTTCATTTGTATTAAGTCCACAAATTTCATGGCTAAAATCAGATTTTAGTACTGTGAACTCCGATGGAAATTTATTCGGATACAATTTCGGAGTAGTAATGGATCGCTTCTTTGCAGAAAATTATGCCCTAACTACCGGATTAACCATTAATACAACCGGTGGCAAATTGGAATATGAAGGAGAAGGTGTCTCAATGGAGATTAGAGGAACTAATGATGCAGATGTAAAATATACGGATGTCACCTATCGACTTAAATACATCGAAGTCCCTTTTGGTCTAAAACTATTCACTAACGAATTTAATCGCAGTCGTTATTATGGTCAATTTGGATTATACGGACAATTCAATATTAAAACCAATGATGGCAATGGTAAATCGATGAATGATGAAGTGAATTTCTTGGATATGGGCTATCATTTAGGGGGTGGCATGGAATATTCCCTGGGGGGCGATACCTATTTACTAGTTGGACTACTCTATAACAATGGCTTTCTGGATGTAACCAGTAATAGCGAAATCAACGATAAAACACATTTAAACAGATTGGTTATTCAGTTTGGCATTGTGTTTTAATCAATTCTCCAAATCGTTTCAACATTTTCACAAATATTCTACTTTCGAATGTGTTTTATAGCTGTTCGGAATTGGACGATATAAACTTTTTTCATAAATTTGAATGTTGTACAACACTGTTTTATAACATATATTTTTAAAATGGCGGCTAAAAAAACAGTTATTAGCGAAAAGCCTTCGATAAAGGATATTCCTCAAATTTACAATGTATTGACTGAGGAAGAAAAAGAATATTTAGAACAAAACCATACTGAATTAACTTTCAAAAAGAACGAGATTATTTACCAGGAGGGTGAAAAACCATCAGGGTTACTCTGTTTGGGAGCCGGTAAGGTCAAAATATTCAAAGAAGGAGTGGGCGGACGTGATCAGATTGTGCGTATGTCAACTGCACCCGGATTGATTGGTTATCGGGCTCTGTTCGCTGAAGAAGCACACATTGCTACGGCAGTAGTGATTGAGCCGTGTACTATTTTTGTAGTGCCCAAAGAAGTAATCTTCAAAATTATGCAGTCAAATAATAGCCTCTGCATGAATATTATCCGTTCATTTGCCACCGAATTGGGTTTCTCACGTTACCGCACTGTAACACTCACCCAAAAGCACATTCGTGGGCGATTAGCCGAAAGTTTATGCGTATTGAAAGACATTTACGGTTATGAAGAAGATGGCTGCACATTAGGTATTTATCTGTCACGTGAAGATTTAGCCAGTTTTTCTAACATGACTACTTCAAATGCTATCCGAACGCTCTCTACTTTTGTAAATGAGAAAGTAATCGCTGTTGATGGCCGCATCATTAAGATTCTGGATGCGGATAAAATGGAGCGAATCTCCAGATTGGGCTAAAAAGTAAAAAGGATAAAGTAAAAAGGATAAAGTAAAAGGTAAAAAGAAAAGTAACCTACTCCCAGTAATAAATACGTTTCACCCGACGACTAATTCCTGTTAATATTTCATAGGGAATAGTGTGTATATCTGCAGCCATATCACTAATGGTATAAGAATCACCGAAAAGCTCAACACCAGCGCCCTCTGCAACATCCAGACCGGTTACATCAGCCATGCACATATCCATACAGATATTTCCAATGATAGGTGCTTTTTGACCGTTGATCAATACATGCCCTACTCCCTGGCTCAAGCGACGATCCAAACCATCAGCATAACCCACCGGTACAATCGCGATGGTTAAATCTTTACTGGCGAGTCCTTGCCTCCCATAACCAATGGTAGCACCAGCCGGCACTTTTTTTAGCTGCGAGACATAGGATTTTAATGCAGTTACTTGCTCGAGGTGATCGCTATATTTAGCACCTATGCCATACATCCCAATGCCCAATCGTACCATTTCAAACTGCGCCTCCGGGAAACGTTCAATACCTGCAGAATTTAATGTATGCCGGATAAATGAATACCCCAAGCCTTCCCGCAGCTTCTGGCAAGCCAATTCAAAATCAACTATTTGTTGCCTTGTAAAATCATCATGAACCGCTTCATCACTACCTGCCAAATGCGAAAAAACGGATTTTACATACAGCGAAGGATATCTCTTTAGTTTTATAATCAAAGCATCAATATCATCCTTCAAAAACCCCAGGCGATTCATTCCTGTATCGACCTTAATATGAATCCCTATTTCTGACAATCCTTGACGATCGGTGGCCTGGGCGAACGATTCCAATATCTGAAAACTATAAATCTCCGGCTCCAGATAATATTGCAACATCATCGGAAAACTACTAATCTCCGGATTCATCACGATGATAGGAAGTGTTATTCCTGCTTGTCTTAACTCAATGCCTTCATCCGCAAAGGCAACTCCCAGATAATCGACATTTTGATGCTGTAATAAATTGGCAATCTCAAAGGATCCGCTCCCATAAGAGAACGCCTTCACCATGGCCAATAATTTGGTTTGTGGCTGAAGCAAACCTCTGAAGAAATTCACATTATCGGCCAATGCATTCAGATTTATTTCCAGCGTCGTTTTATGCCGTTTCTGCTCCAATAGAGCAGAAATCCGTTCGAAGGAGAAGGAACGAGATCCTTTCAATAAAATAGCTTCATTCTTAAAACTATTCAATGAAAAATGATGCATAAAATCCTCTGGTGTCCGATAGGCATTTATTCCTTTTAAGGCTTTATATATGGAAGGACCAATCCCAATGAAACGATCCACACCTTTTTCCTGCACCAGTTGATTCACTTTATGATACAATTCCACCTCAGACAATCCACTTTGAAAAATATCTGATAAAATTAACGTCTTGGACAATCCCTTTTTGGCCCCCATCTGATTGAGAAAATCCAAAGCTAATTCCAAAGAAGTAATGTCGGAATTATAAGCATCGTCAATCAACAAACAGTTATTAATCCCCTCCTTTTGTTCCAGCCGCATGGCAACGGGTTGCAGTTGTGTAATCCGTTCCGGCAGATCAACCAGCCGCGTTCCCACATGCAAAACCGCCAAGGCGGATAACAACATATTCTCAACGGCTACAGAACCCGTAAAAGGTAACAGCACCTCAATTTTCTGAGTTTTCCAGCGCATCACCATTCTGGTTGAATCATTTTCTTCCTGACACTGGATTAATTGAAGGTCACATTCAAGAGATCCGCCACAAGTGAGTATTTTTTTATTGGGATATCTATTCTCAATGGCAGCTTTTACTCGCTGATGATCACCATTATAAAGAATAATTTCGGAGTGTTCAAACAAAGATAACTTCTCATCCAGCTTTTGCTCCAGCGATTCAAAATTCTCTTGATGCGCCTGCCCAATATTGGTCATGATACCAATTTCCGGAAGCAGACATTGTTCTATTCGCTTCATCTCACCCGGCAGAGAAATACCAGCTTCAACAATCCCCAATTCAGATGCTTCATCCATCATCCATAAGGATAAGGGCACACCCAGCTGACTATTAAAACTACGTGGCGAACGAACCGTTTTTTTATCGCCCTCAATGAGTTTAACAATCCACTCTTTTACAATGGTTTTCCCATTACTACCTGTAATCCCAATCAATGGAAATGGAAGTTGATTCCGGTGATGAGTGGCCAAAAATTGTAAGGCCCTTAAACTATTCTCTACTTGAATAAACCCCGCCTCCGGACAATGTATTTTGAAGTCAATGGCCGGCTTTTCGACCATAAAGATACGCACCCCTTTGCGATACAGCGGTTCAATATATTGATGCCCATCACGATTCACCCCATCAATAGCCAGAAAAAGAGTATCGGCAGGTAAAAAGACCTTACGACTATCAAACATGATTTTGGTGACTTGCCAATTGGTATTTCCAATCAATGATCCATTAACAATCTCAGCAATTTGATGAAGCGAATATCGGGGCATATAGGATTATACTTTTTGGTGAGCTTTGGTAAAACAACCGCGGCACAAAGGTTCATATTCATTTTTTTCACCCAGTACCACTAATTTATTATCATCTGACAAACGGTGTGAAAAATTAGCCAAATCACCGCATCGCATACAAATCGCATGTACTTTGGTGACGTATTCGGCAGTGGCCAATAACCCGGGAATCGGCCCAAAAGGAACCCCTTTGAAATCCATATCCAGGCCGGCTACGATGACACGAATCCCTTGACTGGCCAACTTATGACATACATCCACCAGGCCTTTATCAAAAAATTGTGCTTCATCGATACCTACCACCTCCACATTACTACTTAGCAACAAGATATTCCCGGATGATTCCACGGGTGTGGAAGTAATAGCATTGGCATCATGCGAAACCACCTCTGTATCACTGTAGCGTACATCGACCATCGGTTTAAAAATCTCTACTTTCTGCCGGGCTATCTTAGCCCGTTTCAGACGACGCAACAGCTCTTCGGTTTTACCGGAAAACATTGATCCGCAGATCACTTCCACCCACCCCTTTTTATCGTCTCTATTGACCTTATTTTCAAGAAACATTTAGTGTATCAAGTTTTTTTAAAAGCATTCACTACCTTTGCAAAAGTAAGTAAAATGCGACGGAAATTACCATGGAAAAAGAAGCACTCATCGACATCATACTAAATGATATAAAAGAAGTAGAGACCTTAGTCCGTACTTTCAAAGGAAAAAGTAGTATTTCTCCAGCCTTTTTAAAGCTTACCAAAACCAAACTGATTAATCTTACTGAAGAGCTTGAGCTTTTAGGAGGATTCCACGATTCAATACCTGAACCATCTGAACCGCAACTTGAATTTTCAGAGTCATCACTCACGTCACCCCCATCTTCATCGGATACAGGTATGGATGGTGAAAAAATTGCTGCTTCATCGGATCAGTTCATTCGTGAAGAAGCGATTGAAATACCTGTTTCCAAGCCGGAACTATCACCAGAACCAGTTGCATCTTCAACTAAGATTGAAGAAAAGATAGAAGAACCGGTAAAAAAGGAGTCCGCTCAAATTGGCATTGAAAAGGTTGTGGTCCCGGTCATTTCAGAAGCACCCCCAACCCCTCCTTCTCCAGTGGCCGAACCTAAGAAAACAGAACTTCCCAAAGCGGCAAAAAAGGGAAAAGAACCGGGTATTTTAGGCGAACAGATTGGAAAAGAAAAAACATCTGTGTATGAACGGGTCTCAACTCAAAAAGACCAGACCGAAAGCATCAAGCAAATTGGCAAACCGGTCAGCGATATTCGCAAAGCATTTGGTTTGAATGACCGTTTTTATTTTCAACGCGAATTGTTCAATGGCAATCCGGATCTCTTTAATCAAACACTGGATCAAATTAACCAAATGGATTCCTACGACTCGGCTACTCACTTTCTACGATCCAATTTCCAATGGACAGACGAGAATGAGGTAGCTGATTCCTTTTTGAAAAGTGTCAAACGACGATTTATATAAACTAAATGAGTAAACTCTATATCGTCCCAACGCCTATTGGCAACTTAGAGGACATGACATTCCGCGCTATTCGCATTCTAAAAGAAGCCTCCTTTATACTGGCGGAAGACACCCGGACAACCGGCTTTTTATTGAAGCATTATGAGATTTCTACCCGCATGATGTCGCATCATAAATTCAACGAGCACACGACCGTTGAAAAAGTGGTGGAACGCATCCAGGCGGGTGAAGATGCGGCTTTGGTATCTGATGCCGGAACGCCTGCTATTTCTGATCCGGGCTACCTGGTAGTGCGCCACTGTATTGACGCTGGTATTGACGTAGAATGCTTACCCGGAGCGACAGCTTTTGTGCCCGCTCTGGTTAATTCAGGACTTCCCAACGACCGATTTTGCTTCGAAGGCTTCCTGCCCCCCAAAAAAGGACGAAAAACACGCCTGGAAAGTTTTGCAGAGGAGACGCGAAGCATGATTTTTTATGAATCACCCTACCGCCTGGTGAAAACACTCACGCAATTATCCGAAGTACTAGGCGAAGATCGTGAAGCTTCCGTTTCGCGCGAAATATCTAAGCTATATGAGGAAAATAAACGAGGACCGCTGAGTGAGCTGATACAATATTTTGGCTCTAAGACCGTTAAAGGAGAGATCGTAATTGTGGTGGATGGCATGAAAAAAAAATAAACAAACGCACCTTAAAAATCTTGATTATGAAACAAACAATTCCCTTTCTGATGATACTCCTTTTCACCGCCTGTAACATGGGTGAAAACAAGGAACTGAAAAATCAAAATGATTCATTATTGATGGCCACCCTTGAAAAAGACCGCCAGATGAATGAACTCGTTTCAACCATTGTGGAGATTGATGAAAATTTGCAAGCCATTAAGGAAAAAGAGCAAATCATTAGCTTAAACATGGCCAGTGAAACAGGAAATGATACGCGCATTGAAGATCAAATCAACCAGGACATCCAGTTGATTTACGACCTGATGATTAAAAACAAAGAGAAGATTAGTGAACTGGAAAAAGAATTGAAGAAGTCGGGTACCAACAATTCGAATTTAAACAAGCTGGTGTCCCGGTTAAACAAACAACTCAAAGACAAAACGCTGGAGATTATCAAGCTCAATGAGATGCTGGAGAATAAAAACTATGAAATAGCCGGGCTCAATTTCACGGTAGATGGATTGCAACAAGCTATTGACTCTTTGAAATCAGCACGTGCAGCATCTGAACAAAAACTGGAAGAAACCACTGAACAATTAAATCGGGCTTACTATGTATTCGGCACTAAAAAAGAGTTGAAAGAACAAAATATTCTCTCCACGGAAGGTCTTCCTTTAGTGGGGAAAAAGAAAGTGCTTGCCGAAAACTTCTCAGAGGAATATTTTACTGCCATTGATGTGCGCGAGGTGGATTCCATTCCTTTATTTAAATCAAAAGCCAAGATCCTGACAAATCACCCCGAAAGCTCTTATACACTTGAAAAGAATGAAGAAGGCGCTATGACTTTAAAAATTATAGATCAAGAAAAATTCTGGAGTGTTTCAAAGTTTCTGGTTGTTCAGGTTAACTAAACCAAGCGTGACATTGCCAATTGGGATGAAATTTAATCCTTGATTAAGAAATAATAAAATCAATTCCCTTATCTTCCACCAGGAAGATAAGGGATTTTTACACCATGCAAACAACACTAAAATACAAGCATCTATTCTTCGACTTAGATCATACGCTGTGGGACTTTGAAGCCAATTCAAAGGAAACCTTAACAGAGCTCTTTGAAACCTTTCAACTCACCCGTTTTTTTAATGATTTTGAAGATTTCCATACGCGTTACACCGTTCATAACATTGAATTGTGGAAACAATACAGACGTGGAACTATTAAAAAGCAATTTTTAAATGTGGAGCGATTCCGTCGTCCCTTTAGCGAAGTTGGGTTTGATGATCCACAAGTGGCTGCGGATTTTGCCAGGCAATATATCACCATCAGCCCAACTAAAACAAAGTTATTTCCGGACACACGAGAGGTATTAGAAACCCTTAAATCGCGCTATAAACTATACATAATCACCAATGGCTTTCTTGAAGTGCAACTAAAAAAGCTAAAAAACAGTGGCCTGGAATACTTTTTCAATCGCACCTATATCTCCGATCAAATAGGGGTTCAGAAACCTCATCCTTACTTCTTCGAATATGCCATTAAAAGCTCTCATGCAAGCCCGAAAGAAAGTATGGTCATAGGAGACAGCCTGGAAGCTGACATTAAAGGAGCGCAAAAAGCGGGTTTAGATCATATTTTTTTCAACTCCAAACAAATAAAACATGATATGTTGGTTATGCATGAAATAAGCACTTTAAAAGAATTATTAAAGATATTATAACAATTCCACACCTGAACCTCATCCATCACTCTAAATATTTATATGACCTGAAATAATTGATTGACACCTGTTAATATCAGTTGTTTTATTCAAGATAAATTTTACATTTGTAACCCTAGTGACATCAGTTTGTCCCAAAAATGAAGTGTCACGAAACACCATTTATTCAACAATTGTAATTTTAGAGCATTAAAAACCCCGTTTTGAACGGGGTTTTTAATATTATATAAGATGATTACTTAAACAACAGTTATTACTTGCTTAGAAGGGCATGTCTTTACTAAATCCAGGTGCTGCATTCGGGAAATCCGGCAGTTGACCGCCACCCCCATTCGCAGGTAAAGCAGCTGGTTCACCTGCATTCATTTTTGATGAAAAAGTTTGATGAGCCGGCATCTGCCCAAAGGCATCATCATCTGCTCCAAACATATCCTCTTCCACATCCTGAAAACGTGCCAATTCCTGACGGAATCGTAAGCGGATATCAGCCGTTGGACCCGCCCTGTGCTTGGCCACAATAATTTCAGCAATGCCAAGCAAAGAGTTACCTTGTTCATCTTCCGTGATCCGATAATACTCAGGACGGTGAATGAAACACACCATATCGGCATCCTGCTCAATGGCACCCGATTCACGCAAATCGGATAGCTGAGGCCGCTTTCCTTCAGCACCAGCCCGGGATTCCACACCCCTGTTTAGCTGAGAAAGGGCCATCACCGGTATATCCAACTCCTTGGCTAATCCTTTCAGTGACCGGGAAATCAAACTCACCTCTTCCTGACGACTGCCCGCATTCATACCACCCGCATTCATTAACTGCAAGTAGTCAATGATGACCATTTTTATATCGTGTTGCTTCTTTAAGCGTCTGCATTTGGCACGCAATTCAAATACCGACAGAGCCGCCGTATCATCTACATAGATGGGCGCATCAAACAAGGGGCCGATCTTTTCATCCAACTGCTCCCACTCATAGGGCTCCAGTTTCCCTTTTTTAATCTTGTCCGCCGATAATTCGGTTTCGGTCACAATCAATCGATTGACCAATTCCAGGTTGGACATCTCCAGAGAGAATATGGCCACCGGAATATTAAAATTAATCGCCATCAGGCGCGTCATGGATAAAATAAAGGCTGTTTTACCCATCGCCGGACGAGCCGCCACAATGATCAATGCAGACCCTTGCCACCCGGACGTTAATTGATCCAGCTTGGTAAAACCAGACGGGACTCCACTCAAACCATCTCCTTTGGCGGCCGCATCCTTGATCTTATCGATGGCGTCCTGAATCACCGGATTGATTTGGATCACATCGCGCTTCATACTGCCTTGTGACAACATGAAGAAAGTACTCTCCGCCTCTTCCAACAGATCATTTACATCCACTGAATCCTCATAAGCTTTTGTTTGAAGATCACTGGAAATATGAATCATCTGACGCTGTAAAAACTTCTGCCAAATGATACGCGCATGGAATTCGATGTGAGCTGCCGAAGCCACCCGACTCGTTAGCTGTGTAACGTAAAACGCACCGCCCACCTCTTCGAGCTTATCCATTTTCTTAATCTCCTGGGTCACCGTCAACATGTCGACCGGCTGTTCTTGCCCTTCCAGGTTCATGATGGCTTTATAGATATGCTGATGGGCCTCTTTATAGAAGTGCTCGGGTTTGAGTAACTCCGACACATGAACAAAAGCTTCCTTTTCCAGTAATAACGCTCCCAATACTGCCTCTTCCAGTTCTACTACTTGCGGGGGAAGTTTACCCATTTCCACACCCACACTCGGTTTCTTACGGTTAGAATATTTTTGCTCTGCCATATACTTTTAGAAAAAAATTAGCGGGAGGACAAAGATATAAATTTCTTGCGCCTTCTTTTGATTTTAATCTGGTGTATTTATAAATATTTGAAAATCTAACGACAGTGCATTAATCTCAACATCTTCCTCCGCAGCAATCGCAATAGATGCCATGTTAATTACAGAAAAAGCATTTATTTTGTACTGTCAAAATAAAAGTGAGCGTTATGATCTGTTTTCCAAATGCAAAAATTAATATCGGACTCAATGTAGTGAAGAAACGTCCGGATGGGTATCACAACATTGAAACGGTATTTTTCCCCATTCCAATAAAAGAAGCATTAGAAGTGGTTCATCTGGAAAACAATACAACCCCTTATACCTGGAGCAATTCGGGCATCACGGTAGATACACCGGCTGAGAATAACATCTGCATTAAAGCCTTAAATCTTATTAAGCAAGATCACACACTAACGCCCGTTCAGATTCACCTGCACAAGCAAATCCCCTTTGGTGCCGGCTTGGGAGGTGGTTCAGCCGACGGTGCCTGTATGCTAAAGTTATTAAATGACTTTTTTAAATTGAATATATCATCGAATGACCTGAAACAGTATGCTGTTCAGTTGGGTGCCGACTGTCCGTTTTTCATTGATAACCATCCGGCGTTGGCGACCGGAATCGGTGAAATATTGGAACCCATTGAACTCGATCTATCCGGTTATCACCTGGCCCTGATCAAACCGGATATCCATGTCTCCACGCCAGAAGCTTATGCCGGTATTGTTCCGGCTCATTCGGCCACCTCCCTCAAAGAGGACATCCATCGACCCATTGAAGAGTGGAAAGACTGCATTAAAAACGATTTTGAAAAGAGTGTGTTTACCAAATACCCATTGATAGGTGAACTCAAAGAACAGCTTTACCAACAAGGTGCGCTTTATGCCGCCATGTCGGGCAGTGGCTCCAGTGTATTTGGCATTTTCAAAGAAGCGCCAGCAATGGATGCCTTTCAAGAACATTATTGTTGGGTGGGGGAATTGTAAAACCATTGAATACTCTCATATTTACAAACTTCATTTCGTAGCGAACGATCCCCTGCTACTGGCGGGCAATTATTTCCGGTAGCGAAGGATGACCATCGCCTGGCGAGGAATCAACACCTGCTGGCGAGGAATTATTTTCTGTAGCGGGCAGTTCCCAACAGCTGGCGGGCAATTCATTTTTTGTAGCGAACTCTTTACATGCATTGGCGAAGAATTAAACACACAGTAAAGTCCTCGCTACCGAGTGTTGATCGCCCGCCAATGAATAATGACATCTCGCCAGACACAGAAAATTGCGCGCTTACTGATCATGACTCATCGCTATGAAAAAAAATTGCGCGCTTACCGATAAAATATGTTCGCTTACTGGTGAGGATCGATGACTTTAAAAAAAATTAATATATTAGATTCCGAAAAGTATAAAGCTCTATTTAAAGGGGGCTTAACCATTAACTACTCTACATATGAAAAAATTGATTTTATTACTAATCTTCGCACCCATTCTTTGTTATTCACAAGTTGGATTACCCTATGAGATACATGCTTTGTGGAATGATTTTCACCTGGAAAAAATAAAAGATGGACACAATATAGCAGGCACTTATGAGGGATCGCCTTATTTGCATGACAATTTCTTAAAAGGGCAAATTCTTTTAGAAGACGGTCAATTGATTAAAAATGCTCCCCTCCGATACAATGCATTTACAGATAATTTTGAAATTGAAAAAGACGGCCTTGCCTATAACATCCCCAAAGAAAGAGCTTTTAAAAAATTCACATATAGCAACCATGATTTCATTTATAGCAATTACACTGAAGGTAATTCAAAGAAGAGTGGATATCTAATACCTCGGTTTAATTTAAAATGCAGTCTTTACAAACACCACAAAATTATCCTCCTTCATGCAAAAAAGGCTGAAGCATTCAAAAAAGCCGAACCTGCCAAATTTATTACGAAACCTCCGGTTTTCATGATCACTTTTAATGACCATCCTCCCAAAGTGTTCAAAAATCACAAACAATTCATAAAGTTATTACCGAATATGCAAAAAGAGATGACTAAGTACATCAATGCAAATAAACTAAAGTTAAAAGAGGAAACTGAAATCATTCAAGCTCTTGAGTATTACAACACACTTTAGGTGATATACTACAATTCATAGCGCCCGTATTCTAATTGCCGATTGATTTATATTAAAATAAGGTATTTGGCAGGCGCTTATCATACACTACTAAGGTCTGCATTTAAGAAATAGGTCTATTGATTTTCATTTAAACCTTAGTAGATGAGATCACAGAAAGCTTACATGACCTAATTGTGCAAGTGATTAACAAAGGTTTTGTGGATTTGTTAGGAATAACAGAACAATCACTCATAAATTACAAAAGAACTACCATAATTATAGGTACAAAAAAAGGGAAAGACTTGCGTCCTTCCCTTTTTTGTGGTACCACCTGGAATCGAACCAGGGACACACGGATTTTCAGTCCGTTGCTCTACCAACTGAGCTATGGTACCTTGTTATCTTTGCGAACAAAAATAACGTGTAATAAACAATAACCCTTTACCCTTTTTTAGAAACATCCACCCTTAATAGATATCCCTAACAAACCCTAAAATCAGTCTTCATAAAAGTAAAAACAACAAGTGATTTTGACTTTTGACTGGTGGTACCACCTGGAATCGAACCAGGGACACACGGATTTTCAGTCCGTTGCTCTACCAACTGAGCTATGGTACCAAACCTTTTCAAACTCCCCGCGTTTCGGGGCTTTCGGCGTATCCGTTTCAGAATCGCGGTGCAAATATACGCAAAGTTTTATTCCGTCAAAATTTTTTTCAAAAAAAAACAGTTCTATTCCTTACTTCATTCCCGAATTTCCCTGAGGTTTAGTATTTTTGCAGTTCAATTTTTTTTCATGAATTTTCAGACACATACTTTAGAAAACGGAATTCGCATCCTCCATATGCCTGATAACTCACCAGTGGGATATTGTGGCATTACTATAAATGCCGGGTCACGTGATGAATTGGAAGAGGAACATGGCATGGCCCACTTCATTGAGCATGTCATCTTCAAAGGCACTAAAAAGCGGAAAGCCTTTCATATATTAAGTCGCCTCGATGATGTGGGCGGTGAACTCAATGCTTTTACAAGTAAGGAAGACACCTGCATCTATGCTTCTTTTCTAAAACAGGATTTTGAGCGGGCCATTGAATTAATTCACGACATCACCTTTAATTCGATCTTCCCGGATAAAGAATTGACTAAAGAAATAGAAGTTATCGTTGATGAAATCAATTCGTACAAAGATAGCCCGGCTGAATTGATTTTTGATGAGTTTGAAGAGATGCTGTTCAAAAACGATCCCATGGGACGCAATATCCTCGGGACGCCTGAACGCCTTAAAACATTCAAAAAGGAACACATTCAACAATTCATCCAACGCAATTACAACACCGATCAAATGGTGTTCTGCTCTGTGGGTGATGTTTCCTTCAAACGCATGGTGAAATGGTGCGAGCGCTACCTTGGACAAATCCCTACAAACTTACGTCAATATAAACGTGCAGCTGTTGCACCTTATTCCCCTGAATCCATAACCATCGAGAAACAGACACATCAAAGCCATATTATGCTGGGAAATGTAGCCTACGACTACAATCATCCCAAGCGACTTGGTCTGCATCTCTTGAATAATATCTTAGGCGGGCCCGGTATGAACTCCAGGTTAAACATGGCATTACGTGAAAAAAATGGCATTGCTTACAATGTAGAGTCAGCCTTCACACCCTATTTTGGAACCGGAGTTTTTTCTATATATTTCGGAACTGATGAGGAAAACCTTCACCGCTCGCTCAATATCATAGACCGGGAACTAAAAATTCTAAAAAATAAACCTTTGGGATCACTGCAGCTTTACAAAGCCACTCGCCAACTCAAAGGACAAATGACCATTTCTTCTGATAACCGTGAAAACCTCATGTTATCAATGGGTAAAAGCTACCTTTTATATAACCAGGTGGATCCCTTAGAAAAAGTGTATAAGAAAATAGATGCCATCACCGCCAAAGATCTGATGGACATTGCCAACGAAATCCTTGATTCAAAAAAACTCTCATACCTTATTTACTTGTAAAAATGACTGATATTTCCATCGACCTGGAACAATACATACTCAATCACATTGATGCGGAAAGTGATATTCTAAAAAAACTCAATCGTCAAACACACATAAAAATGTTACAGCCCCGCATGTTGAGCGGGCACTTGCAAGGTCAGCTCTTAAAAATGATTTGCCGGATGATCAATCCACAAAATATTTTAGAATTGGGCACCTTTACCGGATATTCGGCCATTAGTATGGCTGAAGGCCTAACAAAAGAAAATGCACACATCGACACCATTGAAATTAATGATGAATTAGAACCTTTTTTGCAGGGAGTCTTTGAAGAAGCGAATCTATCTGATACCATCACCCTGCACATAGGTAAATCAACCGATATCATCCCATCACTTGCCAAAACCTATGATCTTATATTCATGGACGCCGATAAACGAGAATATCTACTCTATTATGAAATGGTTTTTGATAAACTCAATCCAGGCGGTTTTATCTTAGCCGATAATATCCTGTGGGATGGTAAAGTGGCTGCACCTATACAAGCTAACGACACCTACACCAAAGGAATCCTGGAATTCAACAAACGGGTGAGTGAAGATGACCGGGTAGAGAAAGTCATTCTCCCCTTCCGGGATGGTCTGTTTTTAATCCGCAAGAAATAGCACACCAAACAATAAAGGCCTTCAATCTGTTTAGTATCAAACAACAAAGCAGAAAACATGAAAACAGGCATTTTTTATGGCTCATCGTTGGGCAACACCCAATTTGTTGCCGATAAAATACAACATCAAATACCGGGCTCGGATTGCATTTCGGTCACTTATCTAACGGCGGAGAAAATTTTATCTTACGACCTTCTGATTCTGGGCACCTCTACCTGGGGAGTGGGTAATCTGCAGGATGATTTCGAATTATTTGTGGACCTCTTACTTACGCTTGATTTAAGCGACAAAACAATCGCCCTCTTTGGATGTGGTGATCAACATACCTATCCAGATACATTTTGCAACGGCATGGGCAAATTGCATCAACTCTTGTCAGAAAAAGAAACAAATATTATTGGTCCATGGTCTATTGAAGGATACGATTTTTCTGAGTCAGAAGCAGTGATTGATGATCATTTCGTTGGTTTGGCCCTGGATGAGGATAATGAGCCTGATTTAACCGATGGACGAGTTACCCAATGGACGAAAATAATAAGAGAAGCGTTGCAAGTAATCTAGCCTTGCACCTTCGTTAAACAATTAAACGATCCAAATCCTGCTTTTCAAATAAAGTGGGATAATCCTCCAGAAATTGTTCCATCACCACCCGCATCACCGCTTCCCGCATAAACTTTGACTTATTGCCAATTTTATACTTTTCGCAGTAAGCCGTCACCGCATCGTTCTCCTTGTCATTTAAAAGAAAGGCAGCCTTGTGTTTACGCTTCAATGCTGCTTCACGATTAATGATGATATTTTTATTTTTCTTCTTTTTCTTGGCCATCAGGCAATGAAGATGTTATTACGGGGGACAAAAATAGAAAAAACAACTGATTTTCAAAATACGAGAAAGGGGATAAATCCAGTGGATTTATCCCCTTTTCGTACCCGAGGCGGGACTTGAACCCGCACGGCCTAATGGCCACAGGATTTTAAGTCCTGCGTGTCTACCAATTCCACCACTCGGGCATCCTTGAGCGAAAAACGGGACTCGAACCCGCGACCCCGACCTTGGCAAGGTCGTGCTCTACCAACTGAGCTATTTTCGCGTTATTTGCATTAACTGTGGGCGTTTCCCTCAATTGCGATGCAAATATAGATCTTATTTTTTTATCTCCAAAACAAAAAAACACGTTTTATGTAACTTTTTTTCACCGGAAGACCCTATTTTACTCCTATCCATCGCTTTATGTCATTCAATTTATTTAAGGCTTCCACCGGGGTGAGATTATCCACATCAATGGTCATGATTTCATCCCTGATTTGCTTTAAAACCGGGTCATCCAGCTGGAAGAAACTGAGCTGCATGCCATCACGCTGATTGGAGATGTCATCCATGGGTTTGGAAAGCTCTCCTTTACGATGTGTATTCTCCATTTCTCCTAAAATGGCATTGGCTCGCTTCACCACACTTTTTGGCATTCCTGCCATACGGGCCACATGAATACCAAAACTGTGTTCACTTCCACCCTTCACCAATTTACGCAAGAAAATCACCTTATTATCCACCTCTTTTACCGACACATTATAATTCTTACAACGCTTATAGGTTTTTTCCATCTCATTTAATTCATGATAATGGGTGGCAAAAAGTGTCTTTGCACCTGCATTTTTATGCTCATGGATATACTCTACGATGGACCAGGCAATGGAAATACCATCATATGTACTGGTACCGCGCCCCAACTCATCAAACAATACCAGACTCCGAGGCGTCAGATTATTCAAAATACTGGCCGCTTCATTCATCTCCACCATAAAAGTCGATTCTCCCAAACTAATATTATCGGAAGCCCCCACACGGGTAAATATTTTATCCACCACTCCAATTGAAGCTGCCTCAGCAGGCACATAGCATCCAATTTGAGCCATCAATACAATAAGGGCAGTTTGTCGTAAAAGTGCCGATTTACCGGCCATATTAGGACCTGTAATAATAATCACCTGCTGTTTATCGTTGCTTAGAAAGACATCATTGGGAACATACTCCTCACCTACCGGCAATTGCTTTTCGATAACCGGGTGGCGTCCTGCTTCTATATTTATCTCCAGAGAATCATTAATGACGGGTCGTGCAAATTTATTTTGTATCGACAAGGTATTAAAGGAGACAAGTACATCAATTTTCGCCAGTATATTTGCATTTAACTGAATGGCCTGAATAAACTCTGCCAAAGCAATGATTAGCTCATTATATAAACGCAACTCTATGGATTGAATTTTCTCCTCAGCGCCGAGTATTTTGGCTTCGTAATCTTTTAATTCCTGAGTAATGTAGCGTTCGGCATTTACAAGCGTCTGCTTACGAATCCACTCTTGTGGCACTTTATCTTTATGAGTATTTCGAACCTCGATGTAATAACCAAATACATTGTTAAAACTGATTTTAATACTTGGAATACCTGTTTCCTCAGCCAATCGCTGCTGTAGGCTAGCCAGGTAATCTTTTCCTTCATAGGCAATCTTACGCAGATCATCCAATTCCTCATTCACTCCTTCACGAATCACCTTCCCTTTATTAATGACCGATGGCGATTCGGGATTAATTTCACGCTCGATACGCTCACGAATGGTCACACACCCGTTTAATTGATCCCCCATATGTTGAAGCGGATCATATTGTGCATCTAAGCATCCTTCTTTAATGGGATCAATGGCATAAAGGGCTGTTTTTAACTGAATAACTTCACGTGGCGAAATACGGCCGGCAGCTACTTTTGCCACCAATCGCTCCATGTCCCCAATAGCATGCAATGATTCTTCAATATTTTGTTTTAGCTCCGGCTCTTTGAAGAAATATTCAACCACTCCCAATCGATCTTCAATGGGCTTCACATCTTTGAGCGGTAAAGCCACCCAACGTTTGAGCATACGAGATCCCATCGGGCTGATTGTTTTATCAATCACATCTGATAAAGAACGCCCACCATCATTTAAAGAACCAAACAGCTCCAGGTTGCGAATGGTGAATTTATCCAACCACACATATTTATCTTCATCAATTCGCCCCAGTGATGTAATGTGACTCACCTTATGGTGCTGGGTCAGATCCAGATAATGAATGATGGCTCCGGCTGCAGTAATGCCGTACGTAAGATTATGCACGCCGAAACCTTTCATAGAATTGGTTTCAAAATGTTTCATCAAACGGTCATGTGCCGAATCAGGTGCAAAAGCCCAATCATCGAATGCATAGGTGTAATACTTTTCGCCGAATACCTCATGAAACACATTACGTTTTCCTTTTTCAAACAACACTTCCTTGGGTTTGAAATTAGATAACAATTTCTCCACATACTCAAACGATCCTTCTGAGGTCAGGAATTCACCTGTTGAAATATCCAAAAAGGCTACTCCGGCAACTTTCTTATCAATGTGAACACTGGCCAGGAAATTATTCTCCTTATGTTCCAGAATATTGTCATTAATCGCGACACCAGGCGTTACTAATTCAGTAACGCCTCGTTTCACAATTTTCTTGGTCATTTTAGGATCTTCTAATTGATCACATACCGCCACACGCTGTCCGGCCCTGACTAATTTAGGAAGATACGTATCCAAAGCGTGATGTGGAAATCCAGCCAACTCCACATAAGAGGCCGCTCCATTTGCCCGACGGGTAAGTGTTATTCCTAATATTTCAGAGGCCTTAATGGCATCATCAGAAAATGTTTCATAAAAATCACCCACTCTGAACAACAATACTGCATCCGGGTATTTCTCCTTAATGCCGTAGTATTGTTTCATCAGTGGAGTTTGAACGATATCCTTAGTTTTCGATTTTGCTTTTGCCAATGCTCAAGAATTTAATTGATTTCAGCCATCAAAGGGCCGTGCAAATATAAAAATATCAGAAGGTCTTAAAAAGAATATTTAGCAACACTTGTAAACACACTTTCCAGGTATCAGGGAAACCACATTTAGAAAACGAACCTGTGTCACCTCTCCCTAATTAACCATAACCCACTTTCATCTGACTTTGTGTCACTTTTCTGTGATTCTGCACCGGTCTTCTGCTTCTGTACAGCGCCCTTGTGCCTTTGAGTACCACTTCCTGCTGACATTGTGGCACTCTTGCGCCTCTCTGCATCGCCCTTAGGAGTTTGTGCAGTGGCCGGAGGTGTTATTGCAACACTTTTGTGGAGCTTTACAAGGCCTTAAGCGCTTCCAATCTGGCTTGATACCAAACTTAATACACCCCTAATCGAGGTTCTTATCTTTGATTTATCCCAATAGTTTCGTATATTTAGATAACCTAAAGTTTATCACCATGAATACATTCTTGAAAAATTTCGGAATTCTTCTCATTATCCTGGGCGTTGTGATTTTGGGCATATACACCATCAACACACCCGTTAGTAATTTACCATTAGTATTTTCAGGGTTACTAATGATTGGAGGCATTGCTGTTCATGTCGTTATCAACCGGATAATGGACTAAAAATTAATACACAACATGTTAAATCCTTAGCATGTTGTGTTTTTTAGTACCCCTCCCACTCTTAGCGGCACATTTGCGAATAAGCCTGTTCGAAAACAATACTCCAAATCTTTCACAAACCCTTTTCTCAGTAAATTCTGATAATGTTTTCCCTGCGAAGCGATAGTGACAATTTTCTTCTGATTTGACTTATAGAGTTGATGCATGGCCACTGCCATATCAGTGAGATTTACATCTTCATTCTGCATTTGCAATTGCTCAATCAGATAGCCAGCACACAGAGCGTCTTCCAAGGTAAACTGGCCGTCCGTGCCCGAGCAGATCAAGGCAACATCTTCGTTTCCCTTTATAAACTTAACCACTGCTTCAGCATTTATGAACGACGCAATGATTAATTGGTCTGCATCTGCTGCGTTATTAATAGCTAAGGTTCCATTGGTGGTTGTCATCACAATGTTTTTTCCGGCAACCACATCTGAAGTATATTGCAAAGGAGAGTTTCCATAATCAAATCCTGAAATAGGTAATGCATCACGTTCACCCCCCAATATAACATCACTACCCAACTTTTCTTTCATTGCAAAAGCCTCCTTGGGGGATACCACAGGAATAACCTGTTTAGCTCCATTTGCTAACGCAGTAACCATCACAGAAGTTGCTCTTAACACATCTATCACAACAGCTGTCTTGCCTTTAACACATTCTTCGTTCACCTGAGTGGCCGATCCTATCACCTCAATTTTCATATTTAATTTTTTAAGATACTTTCTCAACTCCTATTTCTCAGCGTATCGCTTTTTGTATAACCACCTAAATCGTGACAATAAAAAAACACCAGCTACAGATAATCCCACTAAATAACCAATCCAAATCCCCATAGGGCCAATTTCAAATTTAAAAGCACACAAGTAACTCACCGGAATAGCCACCAAAAGATAAGTTACACCTGCACCAATGGCTGGTACTACAACATCTTCTAATCCTCGTAGTATTCCTAAAGATACCACTTGCACCCCATCAAATATTTGAAATATGCCCGCCACCAGCATCAAGCCAGCGGCCACTGATATAACCTCCTGATCAGCGATGAATAAATGAGGTATCCATTGACGAAGCATCACAAACAAGACTCCCATCACACTCATAAACACAATAACCAGATGAACAGAAGCGAAGGCACTATCCTGAATATTAATTGATTCTTTTCTCCCCCGGAAGATACTCACCTTTATGGTAGTAGCTGAAGCCAATCCGGAGGACATCATATAAGTCATACTCGCTAAACTCAACACAATTTGATGAGCTGCCAAGCTGGTTGCATTAATCCAGCCCATCATGATACTACCCAGGCTAAAGGCAAAAACTTCGATTACAAATTGCAGACCAATCGGAAGGCCCAATTTAAATAGTCGGACAAATGCTGCACGTGATATATAAGGCCCGGTTGCATGATAATATTGCTTAAAATACTGAAAGCGATTAAACACCCAAACAAAAGCAACAGCCATAAAAACTCTGGATAATAATGTTCCCCAGCCTGCTCCTACAAGCCCCATTTCCGGCATCCCCAGATATCCATAAATTAACACGAAATTCAATCCCACATTCACCAGGTTACCTCCTAAGGTGATCAACATGGCTACTTTGGTATTACTCAGTCCTTCGGCGAATTGTTTATAACCGGCAAATACCTGAAAGGGTACTATTGATAAGACCAATAGAAGAAAATATGGTATGGCTGCATCAACTACCGCCTGATCTTGTCCCATAAAGGGCATAAAGAAAGCAATACCACCTGCAAAAAGAGCCAACAGAACGCCGATTATCAAGTTCGTAATAACGCCCTGACGTAACCAATATTTACATGATTCCTGATCTCCCTTCCCAAATGCTTTTCCTACTAATGGAGTCAATGCATAGGAGATACCGATTCCAAACACCAGAATATTAATAAAAATACTATTGGCGAAGGATACAGCCGCCAAAGGAGTGGCTCCAATCCGCCCTACCATCAGCGTATCAGCTAGCCCCACCAACATCTGTCCAGCTTGTGCTAATACAACAGGTGTAGCCAACTTCAGATTTGACCAATAATGATTGGAACAACGCTTCCACAATCCCGATATATCCATGCTACTTTACTTTCAATAAGAGAGTGCAAAGAAAATGTTTTACAAGGGATTTACGAAATGCAATGTAGAGTTAAAATCACACGGGAACTGCCACATGATGTTGTACCATTTCCGAAAAACGACCTTTATTTTGGATGAGTTGTTGATAAGTCCCAGACTCTTCTACTTGCCCTTGTCGAAACACAAAAATATGATCGGCGATATCAATAATACTCATACGATGCGCCACCATGATGATTGTTTTTCCATCCTTTTGAAGTTGCAACATCAACTGCTTAATAACCTTTTCTGTGCGATCATCCAAGAAAGAAGTGGCCTCATCGAAAATGTATATTTCAGGACTAAGATACATCACTCGCGCAATAGCCAATCGCTGGCGCTGCCCTCCTGATAATTGATTGGCATTCTCCCCCAACCAGGTATACAATCCTTCGGGCAAAACATCAATCATATCATCTAATTTCAATTGATGAATAATGGCATTCAACCGGTTCATATCCGGACGCACATCGCCCAGTGCAATATTTTCAATGACATTTCCTGCAAACAATTCTATTTGTTGTGAAACCACACCCACCATGCCCCTTAAATCAACTGGATCCACATAACGAAGATCACATTGTCCAATGGAAATTTTACCGCCGGTTATTTGATACAATCCCTGAATTAAATGTCCGATGGTCGATTTACCTGAACCACTATCACCCAACAAAGCGGTAATTTGCCCCTTCTTAATAGTAAAGGATAAATCATCAAACAGATCTTGCTCCAGTGTATATGAGAATTGAACCTTCTGAAAAGAGATATCTCCCAAATCATCCTTAGATAATTTCAATTTTTCTTTCACATTAGTTTCCCGTTCTAGATCTAATATTTCAAACAAACGATCAGAGGCAATCAAAGCGCCTTGAACACTTTTATTCATAGCTAACAACCTGGAAACGGGTCCGGTAAAAAAACCGGTGATAGCAAAAAATGACATTAACTCACCGGGTGTTAAATAACTATCAATCACAAAACCAGCCCCCATCCATAAAATAGCAACTGTGAGTAATCTATTAATCATCATCATAGAAGAGGAGGAAAAAATATTGGTTTTACCGGACTGATAAACCTGATCCAATACTTTAAGTAATTTCCCTTCAGCCTGATTAGAAAAATAGGTTTCTGCCCCCATCTGTTTAATGGTTTTTACCGATCGCAACGATTCTACCAATTGAGTTTCTAGCTCAGCCGTTTGTTCCATTTGCTTTCGCTCCACCTTGCGATTAAAGAAATTGGTAAAAAAATAAATCAGGCCATAAACGGGCAATACCGTATAGGTAAAAAGCGCTAACTTCCAATTAACCGCCAACATAAGCAGAAATGCCATGATAATAATAAGACCATCCACAACTGCTTCAACTGCCACCTGATTAATAAAACTTCTGATTTTCACCGCATCATTCACCCTGGAAATTAACTCACCTACACGCATGCTATCAAAAAACCGTTGCGGCAACCGTAGTAAATGATTATAATAACCCGTAATTAAAACACTGTCGATATTCTGTCCCACACGCAATACAAATATCGATTGCAGCGCCCCAATTATCACTTGAAAAAATAAAATACCCAACATAATGACACCCATCAGGTGCAGTAAATTTCGATTGTGCCCGACCAACACAAAATCAGTCAACTTCTGAATATAGATAGCAGTGGATAATCCCATAACAGTAAAAGCTAATGCTCCTACCCCCGATTGAAGAAAGACTTTTCGATGTGGCTTTATCAAATCCGCGAAGCGCGAAAAATTTGACTTTTTCTCATTGCCTCCCTGAAATTCCAACCCTGGAATCAATAATATGGCGATGCCCGTCCATTGAGCCAAAAAATCATCCATCGAAAGCTGAATCATTCGCCCTTGCGCAGGATCCATGATTTTCACTTTCCGTTTGGTCACTTTATAAATCACTACAAAATGGTGACCCCCATTTTTCAATTTCAGATGAACAATGGCGGGCAAAGGAATCTCAACCAGATCTGCCGATTCCAACTCCACACCTTTGGCTTCTAAACCAATCTGCTCAGCCGCTTTTACCAAGCCATATGCACTGGTGCCAATGCGATTAGTACCGGCCAACTGCCGGATTTTCCAAACCGGCAGTTTCAAATGATAATAACGGGTGACAGAAGCCAGGCATGCTGCGCCACAATCACTTCTATCAAACTGCCCAACAGATAACTTCATTTATCTAGTTCTTTTTGTACAATTTTCGGATTCAACCAATCATCCACATTATCAAATAACAATTGATATAGTGAACGCTTAGTCACAATAAAACGCCCGGTTAGATCCATCCCCTTTTTAAATGACCCCCTCACACCATTCTTGAGTTCCAGAAAGTTTTGATTTAGCTGACAACGCACCTTATAGTACCAGTTGCCTTCCATCTCTACAACATCTTTTGCTATGCTTACCACCTTCCCGGTAGCCAATCCCCATTCATTATAAGGGAATGCCCCCACTTGAAATTGAACAACCATGCTATCGCTAATTAATCCAATATCAGATGGTCGCACATAACACTCTGCCAAAAGTTTTTCACGTGGTGATAAGCGCGCAATCAATTCATTCTCCTGCATAAAACTCCCGACTCCTTTCCCATTAAAATCAAGAATAAAACCTGTAAACGGTGCAATTATAAAATGCTTATTTCGCTTTTGATGCAAATTCTCCAGCTTTGCACTTAATTCATTAACTACCTGGAAATAATCTTTTCGATCTTTCTCCCAGTTTGCAAACTGACCGGTTTTAGCGACTTCCAAATCGTCAATCGCTGCCTGTAATCGAAAGGAGTCTTCCAGAAAGTTCACATTGGGGATTACCCCTTCCTGATACAACCCAAATGACCGATTATAATCTACTCTCACTTTTTCCAGCTTTCGCTTCTTCTGGTTTTGATCACTTTTGAAATCGGCCCACTCCTTTTGATATAAAGAAGAAAGAACTTCAGGTTTTATCTGTTGGGCTGTTAGGAGCAAATCCAGGTCTCGAAGAAAAATCTCATGCATTTTAAGTTGTTGATCAACATGCACTAATTCATGATCAATGCCCGAGCGATTGAGCCACACCAGCGTATCGCCTGCATAAACCAGACTATTTTCTTGCACCAGTATGGATATAATTTGTGCTGTGAGGGGAGAATGAATAGGACTCACCTGATTTAAGGTACGTATCACACCTTGACTTTGAACGCTAACATCCACCTTGAGAAATGGTAGTGATAATACCGAAACAAAAAAAATAATAAGAATCAGCCAATACAAAACAGTGCCTCGATAATAGTAGGCAGAATAAGCTTTATACCGATGAGAAGTAGACAGGCCTTTTTCAAGTTCAGATTTCGACATAGCTTGCATTAAACAAAGTCGAATCTAATGAAAAAAAAATAAATAATAAAGATTACGTGACCAATAAAGGTGCATTAGTTAATCTTCAGACCTATCAACAAGTTTCTGACTGCCTTCCACCCATTTATGGCCTTGGTAAAAATAACCACTTTTGAGATAAATAAAAGTTTTTGATTTTTGCGAATAATCAATGGGTGCCCCCAATAGCTTCATCATGTCCAGGTAATAATACAATAAGCGAACAGACATCTTTAGCTTACCGGCCAGTTGATTGGGCGTGCCGGTTCTTTGTTCGCGAATCTCCTGATCGATCCACTCGATGGTACGATTAATCTCTATTGAAGACAAAACACACAAATTTTGAGGTAAATACTAAACAAGAAGAAACCAACACTTCAACAAATTGGATAGAAAGTCTACCCCATTATTTTTTACTACGATAAAGTTATGCAATTCGAAAGATCAATTCAAGTTTTGGGATACTTTTCCTTTTTATCAACAATACCAAGTGGATTTATGATGACAGAGAATAATACAACAAACTTGAAAATCATTAAAATCTCCATCCTGAAATCACAAAACCTCAATATACGAACCAAATACTTTGGCATAAAAAATCCCGGACCACTACTGATTGGTGACCGGGTTGATAAGCTAGAATGCTAATTAAAAAAACGATGTCGTTTAGATTTGACGCTTGGATGATTCAGGCACTTCCTGATTATCTTCAATCCACTTATACCCCTGATAGAAATAACCACTACGCAAATAAATGAAGCTATTATTCTCTTGTGAATACTCAATGGGCGCCCCTAGCAATTTCATCATATCCACATAATAATACAACAACCTGACTGACATTTTCAGTTTGCCAGCCAACTGATCAGGTGTTCCGGTTTGTTGTTCGCGAATCTCCTGATCAATCCACGCGATTGTACGATTAATCTCTTTAATAGACAAAGTGCATTGTTTTTGAGGATGAAAAATGAAGAGAAGACATGGAGACTGATCGAAGTCCTTATAGCACTGTCCCCATCATCTTCTTCTCACCAAGCTTTGATCTGCGTTCAGATCGGTTTTAGTAATCGGGAAAATATCTTTATGCTGACAATATCAATAATGCAAAATCATTACCATTTTATTTTATCATAACTAGTTTGTGTGTCTTCTTCACCACCCACAATCTTCTTCAGAAAAGTGTGCTCTTTTGCTGTAAACTTCTTAAATTGTCCTTTTTTGGTATTAATACGTTTCGTTTTCATGGCTCTTATTAGGTTTTGGTTTATATTAATTAAATTCCATATTATCTAGTAAAATTTTGTTTTTGCATACTGATCACTCTAAGTAGTAGTCAAAAAATCTTAAAGCCAAATCATCAATATTATTACCACTTTATTTTTTCATAACCTGTTTGTGTATCTTCCTCACCACCCACAATCTTCTTCAGAAAAGTGTGCTCTTTTGCTGTAAACTTCTTAAATTGTCCTCGTTTGGTATTGATACGTTTCGTTTTCATGGCCTTTATTATTTATTGATTTATACCTGTTAATTGCAAAAAGCCAGAATCGTAACACCTTTTTCTAAACTTTTTTTTCATTTTTTTTTAAAACAATGAGAAGAGTTATATTTATAACACTGGTTTTATGTACATTAACAACACATTGTTATTGTGAGAATAATCAAGATAATTTCATCAAACTAATCCGGCTTTATAATACAGGTAATTACGAACTCCTTATTGAGAATCACAAAGAAATACCTGCAACTAATTATTCCACAAGAGAATCCATGATTCTTTTTTCCACACTAATAAAAGCATATGCACAGCTAGGCAAATATGATGAAGCCGTTGAATTCATTAATAGTGTAAAATCTAATGAATCTTTTGATTTAGCAGTTAATATCATTCAGTTTTACAAGGCAACATTCTTCTTAAACTTCAATAAATACAATATATCCAAAACAATTTTCCACGAAATACTTAAAAAAGATTCACTCAACCCTTTACCAGATAGCATAAAAACAAAAGTTTACCACAACTTAGCAATTTGCTACAAAAATGAAAATAACTCGCAAAAAGCATTATTTTACTACAAACTCTCATACGAAATCGAAAAAGAACTTTTAGCACAGAGTAAAAATTACGAGAATTTTAATATCACTGCCGGATCTATAATACAAACTTTAAGCTTATATCTAAAAAGATTTGAAGAAGCAGAATTCTTTAATAAAGAAGTCCTCTCATATCCGTTTAATCAAGAAATAAGCTATCACAATACCTTTCTTTATTCAATCCTATTAGATCACTATCATAAAACGGAAAGTCAGATAGGTTATATTTCAATATCCCAGAAACTTGAAGACTTTCACCAATCTCAACTACCAAAAAACAAGAACGACTTCGGCTTCTTCTATTTGAAATTAGGTGAGAAAGCATTTTTTGATGGACATCATCAAAAAGCCCTAAGTCACTTTAATAAGGCCTTATCATTAATAAGTAGGTCAAGCAGATATAATAATAAAAGGCCTGCAGTTCAATCAAAAATATCACGTATCTATGAGAAAAATGATCAAATTGAATTAAGCATTGCACATGCAAAACTAGCTATAGAAGAAAGCAAAATAAAGGGAGACAACAAAACCCATTTCTATTATACCAATACCGCAAGAATCTTATCAAAAACAAAACAATATGACCAAGCTTATAGATACTTGGACTCTGCTATTATTGCGTATAAGTTAAATCAAGCTCCACATACCAACTCTGACAAAATCTTCATCAATCAACTTGCCTGGACGTATTACCAATTGGGAAACTTTAAAAAAGCCCTCCAAAATTTTCAGTTAATTGATAACCTTGTGAAAAACCAGGAACTTTATGGACGCTATGAATTTTGGGACAATTCCAATGACATGTGCAATTGTTATCTAAATTTAAGGGACTATTCAAAAGCTGAACTATTATTAAATACAGTGTACAACGAAATGAATGAAAAGTATGGATACATTCTAACTTCACACATTCAATCAGATATAAAACGTCTATTTAAACGTATCAACCTCAATTATACCCGTACTCTTTATGCCGAGTACCTACAAACGGGAAAATTATGCAAATTACAACAAGCTTTTAAGCATTTGCAACAAGCGGATTTACTCATTGATCAGGTACGTTCGGGTTTGCAATTCGACCGGGACCAAATGGCTACTGGAGATAGTTACTTTGACTATACAAAGTTGGGTATGGAAATTACTACAGCTCTCAACAAAGAGCTACCGGGAGATGGGTATCTGGAGAAAGCTTTTACTTACTCACAAAAAGGCAAAGCCTATTCACTGCTACTGGGTGTCAATGACCGCAAATGGAAAATACGTGCCGGCATTCCAGAGCAAACGATTCGGGAAGAAAACAACATCAAAGGCAAACTCAAGTTTTACCAAAATGAATTTGAAACAGAAAGCCGCCAGGCTCAACCCGATACCAGCATTCTCAACCATCTAAATGGCTATGTGGATCTTTACATGCAGAAGTTTGACAGTATTAATCACCACATTCAATCTAACTATCCCAAATATTACCAACTAAAATACTCACCACAACACATTACCAGCAAAGAACTCCAAAACAATCTGGGGGAGAATCAGGTTTTAATTGATTACTATTTAACGGACAATAAATTGTATCAGTATGTATTTACAGCTGAACAGTTTTTATTCTTCAATCAAAAAATTGATAGCACATTTTATAAAGATTTAAAACTTGTTACAGAAGAAGTATCCACACCCTTTATTGGCAATCGAAAACTAGAAGAAATCAAGCAATTTATAGCATCGTCCAATCACCTCTATTCCATCCTACTGGGAAATTTATCATCTGTTATTCACAACAGGGATTTGATTATTGTGCCGCATTCCGATTTAGCGTACTTACCTTTTGAAGTTTTATTAACACAAATTCCTGTTTCCAACAAACCACTATTCAAAGAGTTTCCGTGGTTAATCCGGCAAAATGCTATTTCATATGCCTATAATGCTGCACTTTTACCGGATCATCATTCTAACACTACCAAGTTTAATCAAGTGTTGGCATTTGCACCTAACTATTACGGCAATCAACAACTACACGACTCTACTTTACTATCGATCAAACGTAACATTAATAAAAACCTGCTCCCTTTAAATGCTGCCAGATCAGAAGTTAAATACATCAGTAAACTATTTCATTCTGATCTCTTGCTGGACGATGAGGCCTCCAAAGCCAACTTCATAACCCATTTAGCAAACAATAATATTTTACATCTGGCTATGCATTCGCTAATCGACGATTCTCAACCACTTAATTCCCAGTTGGTATTTGCAGCCCGCAATGATTCCAGTGATATATTGAGAGCTTATGAACTCTATAACTACAACATACAATCCCCGATGGTGGTATTAAGTTCATGCAACACAGGAAGGGGACGTAAAAAAAATGGTGAAGGTTTGATTAGCATAGCCAGGGCTTTCATGTTTTCGGGTGCCAAAAGTCAATTAATGACCCTCTGGCCTGTCAATGATGTATCCGGATCAGAATTAACCAAGTTGTTTTATAGCGGCTTAAAAGATGTATTAACTAAGGATCATGCCCTACAGAATGCCAAACTAAATTACATTCATTCCAGCGATGCCATTCGGTCTCATCCTTATTACTGGGCTAATTATATATTAAGTGGAGACACCTCCGCGTTAAGACAAAAAATGCCGCTCGGCTGGTTCATTAGCCTAACGACATTTATAGTATTCCTTATATTTATATGGATCTACATTCGAAGTAAAAAACAACATTAACTCTTTATCTTATCCAGAATATCTTTAGCTTTTTCTGAATACTGATTATTACCAGCTGCCATATCCTTCAGAAGATCTTTGGCTTTATCCGATTGCCCTTGTTTGAGGTAACAAAGGGCCAGATACCAATCAATATGTTCGGCATAAAATACAGCCTCTTTCTTAATGCCTGTTAATTCATCTGAGGCTTTATCAATCATACCTAATTCAAGGTAACACAGTCCGGAAAAGAAACTAGCTAATTCTCTGTTATCTGATTTGAGTTTTTCAAAAATTTGTAATGACTCAGTCAATTTACCTTTCTGATAAAAAGTGACCGCATTTTCCAATTGAGAAGAACGCCCTTCACCACGCACAGTCATGGACGACCCGAAAGGTTCATAATATTTAGAGAAGGCATAATCACCAGTGTAATATTCATTGGAGAATAAGCCCAGATAACTCACTAATCCGACAATGATAATAACCGAAGCTACTGCAGCCCAATAAGCCGGAATAAGACGTCGGGGCTTTTCATTATCATCAAGAAAATTGTCACCAATTTCCTTCAATTGATTTCTGAAATCAACCACATCATCCTCGCCATTACTGATGGCGAATAACAGCTCCTGTTGCAGCTTAAGATCTTCCTGAACCGCTGCCTCGTTTGCACAGGCTAAACTTAGTTCTTTTCTTTCATCAGACTGTAAGTCTCCTGAAAAAAGCCCCAATATTTTATGATTATAATCCATATCTCAATTCTTTATATTCCGGGTCATTCTTAATCAACTCAACCAATCGTTTATTACAGGTAGATTTTCTGTTTTTCGTATACTGCACAGAACTAAATGCCAATTCAACAGTTATATCCTCATTCGAAAATCCCTTTGACATTAATCGTAATACATCCTGACAGACTTTTCCTATTTGACTAAAATATCGGAGATACAATTGTCTTCTTTTTTCATACAATTGTTTCTCGGCAATTTCATTTTCCTGAATCATACAATCAAACTCAACAACAACTTCATTCACTTTTTTCTTCCTTCGAAGTTCATTCAACCACATATTCTTACAAATAGAATAAAAATAAGTAGTAAAACTACAGGATAATTGCGGCTTTTCATGCCGTGAGTAGATCGAAAGAATACCTTCCTGTATGAGGTTCATTGCATCGTGTTTATTTCCACTGTTTGCTAAGACGTACTCTTTGACTGGCTGCCAGACCATATCCATAATATACTTAACAATACGGCTGTCTCTATTGTAAATTCCTTCCAACAGCTCGGTGTCCAAATAACGTTTCCTTTTCATCCCTTACAGCATTTCTAATTTAAAAGTAAGATTTAATTTCTAAACTAGCAAACAGCATAAGTACCAAAAATCAAAAGGCCAAATAAAATTCTTTTGTCAATTCCTTGTATTCATTAGAATAGAAATGTCTTACTGTTGTTTCTATAAAAATCTCATTTTCTTGAAATTCTCCAGCAAAATGCTTCTTAAATTCCAACAACCGACGTTTGATTGGTTTCATCTTATTCGGTTTAACGTGTAAAGATCGAACGAGGTTATAAAAATATTTATGACTAAGCTCGATAAATCTTTCAGCTTGCTCCTCTGGTAAAATTACCGCTAAACGTCCGCAGTCAGTGCTTAACATCGATGCACTTCGAATCAATTCTTCAGCTGAAAGAGAATCAGTATGCCGAGCCAAATTTCTTTTGGAGCAATCAGATTTAAAGGAGTTCTGAAAAAACGGTGGATTACAAACTATTAAATCAAAAGCTTCATTTTGATTTTGACGAAACGACTGAATTGATACATTAACAACATCCAGACGATCACTCCAATGAGACATTGTAAAATTTTCAGCAGCTTGACTGCAGGCCTCTGGATCAATATCAATTGCTGTAATTTTACTATTTCCATGTCGCTGAGCAATCATTAGGGCTATCAAACCTGTTCCGGTACCAACATCCAGGATATTCTGTACATCAGTCAAACCAACCCAGGCACCTAGCAGAACACCATCTGTCCCTACTTTCATGGCTGCTATATCCTGATTTATCTTAAATTGTTTGAATTGAAAGCAATTATCTCCCATCGCCTAAAATGCTTCATTAACACCTAATCCAAATAAAGCGAAATCATATTTCACAGGATCTTTGGGGTCGAAATGCCTCAAGACGGAAGTAATTTCTTCAACGGCCTTGAAATCGTTTTGTTTGCGCTTTAACAGGTTCAACCTTCGTGCTATATTTCCTGAATGAACATCCAGCGGTAAAAACAAGTCTTCAGGCAAAATCCGATCCCAAATACCAAAATCAACACCTCTCCCATCGGAACGTACCATCCATCGCAAAAACATATTCAATCTTTTCGCCGAAGCCCCTTTATTGATGTTAGCTACATGTTTGGCTGAACGCTGAGGGGCATCAAAACTCAAAAAAACATCTCTAAAGTGACTTAATGCATTTTTCACACCACCTCGCCTATAACCTTCTACAAACAACTCCTCCAGTCCACCATGATCCATATAAATGCGTTTCAAGGCCATCAGAAAATAAAGGCAATCTACTGATGAGAAGGTCCGATAATAAAAGTCATTAAACCGTTCCCATTCATCTTCACTGGCATGAAGAATAAAATCTGATGGCGTCTCTTCTAATAACTCCATCAATTTCCTGGCACTCTTTAAAATCGAATCACGCCTCCCCCAGGCAATAGTCGCTGTTAAGAAACCTGCAATTTCAATATCCTGTTTGTTGGAGAATAAATGTGGAATAGAAATGGGATCATTTACTATGAACTCTGGTTGATTATAAAGCACAACTTTCTCATCCAGAAATATTTTAATTTCTTCAATTTTCACTTGCCTGATCGTGTATTAATCCATCTTTCATTTCAATTACCCGATCGCACATTTTCGCCAAATGGTAATCATGTGTCACAATAACGAAAGTTTGATTGAACTCATTTCGAAGGTCAAAAAATAGCTTTTGCAGCTCTTCCTGATTATGCGAATCTAGGTTACCAGAAGGTTCATCAGCAAAAACAACAGCCGGTTCATTAATCAGAGCCCGTGCAATTGCAACCCTTTGCTTCTCACCACCACTCAATTCCGAAGGTTTATGTCCTAATCGATCACCTAAGCCTAAAAAAAGCATCAGTTCCCGGGCTTTCTTATCTGCCTGATTTTTACTTTTACCCTTAATCAGTGCCGGTAAAGTAGCATTCTCAAGTGCTGTAAATTCTGGTAGCAATTGATGAAACTGAAAGACAAAACCAATTTTCGTATTCCTGAAATGAGCTAGTTGCTTTTCATTTAACTTGGATAAATTAATCCCATCGATTAATACCTCACCTGATGATGGCTTATCCAAAGATCCCAATATTTGCAATAAAGTAGTCTTGCCTGCTCCACTTGCCCCCACAATTGAGACCACTTCCCCTGCTTGAATGTTAAGGTTAATGCCCTTTAAAACTTCTAAGGGACCATAATTCTTTTTTATCAGATGACAAGATACCATAAGCCAATATTAAACAAATAACAAGTAAATATAGAGGATATATATAAGTAATAAGACAGCTCCTTTCCAACGATTAATAACACCTTTAGCCAAAGGCAGGATGAACAAGAACAACAATATTGCTAAACCAATCATCCACCAATAATCTCCATTCAGAATATCATCATTTACATTAATGGATTTCATGGAAGCAGTAATTCCAAGAATTGCCCATATATTAAAAATATTAGAGCCAATAATGTTGCCAATAGATATATCCGTTTCCTTTTTAATAGCTGCCATTAAAGAGGTAGCCAGCTCTGGCACACTTGTTCCAAATGCTACTACTGAAATACCAATGACACGCTCACTAATACCAAATTTTAAAGCCAAAATCTTGGCTCCATTCACTAACCAATCAGCACCAAAGTAAAGTCCAAGCGCAGCCAAAAGAAACAAACCAATTGATTTAATAAGACTCAGCTCCGGAGCTTTAATTTCAACTTCTTTTTTTCTTTGTCTTCGACTGTTGTAAATGGACCAAATCAAATAAAGCCCTAATAAAACAAGAAAAACAATTCCTTCAGTGAAACCAATGACTTTATTTAAGCTAGCGATTAACAAACCAACAGAAGCGACAAGCATAATTAGCCAATCCAACCAAACGCCTTTTTTCTTTACTTTAATTGGAAAAACTATTCCAACCAAACCGAGTACTAACGCAATATTGGCAATATTGGACCCCACCACATTTCCAATGGAGATATCGGGTGAACCATCAAATACAGCTTTTAAACTCACCAATAGTTCGGGCGCGGAAGTACCGAATGCGACAACTGTAATTCCAATAACTAAAGTAGAAACCTTAAAATGTCTGGCTAATTGAACACTGGACTTCACCAACCAATCCCCACTGAAAAAAAGCAATACAAATCCAGCAATCAAAAAAAATACGGCCATAAAAAACAGGTATAATAATTAATCGATAATTTCATCCTCACGTGATACGGAACCCGATCTCTTTCCCTCTTTTTTAGTGCTTGAATTATTTTCATTATCACCAGTAGGATTGGATTCTTCTTCCTTCTGTTCTTCATCCTTTTTATCCAGGTTATAAGGATCAAGATCTTTCGCTTCCTCTTTGAACTTATCATTAATCGCAGTCATTTCACGATCCAGATATTGCCTTGAGTCTGTTATTTCTTCGTTGATATCCTGAGTATTTTCCTTAAACTCACGTTTTATTTCATCCGTCGCCCGGCGAAACTCATTCATTCCCTTACCCAACATACGTGCAAAATCGGGTATTTTCTTCGATCCAAATAACAATAATACCACAAGTACCACAATGATAAACTCACTTCCTGATATACCAAATAAAAAAGTCATCATACATTAATTTTTGCAACTTCAAAGATAATAAAATAGCAACGATGAAAGTCATTAATACAACCGGTTAAGAAGAAATAGTTGTCATGGATCAAAATATTTCCTTCACAAAGAATCTAATTCATTTTAAGCCTACAAAAAAGCCCCCTGATTGTCATCAGAGGGCTCACTGTAAAACTTTAAAAGTCTGTTATTTCTTTTTATTAATCAAGTTGTGAGCAACAGGAGTAGCAATAAACAATGATGAATATGTACCCACTAATACACCAATCATCAGAGCAAATACGAATCCACGGATAACTTCACCTCCAAAAAGGAAAATTACCAATAACACAACGAACGTTGTTAATGATGTATTCATTGTACGGCTAATCGTAGAATTCAGAGCAGAGTTTACAACCTCGTCACGATTACGTTTAGGATATAGACCTAAATATTCACGAATACGGTCAAACACAACAACTGTATCGTTAATTGAATATCCAATTACCGTCAGGATAGCTGCAATAAATGCCTGGTCTATTTCCATTGAGAATGGCATGAATGTATATGTCATAGAAAAGATTCCTAACACGATTAACACATCATGCACCAGAGCCATCAACGCACCTAATCCAAACTCCCAATTACGGAATCGAGCAATAATATAGAGGAAAATAACAATTAAACTGAAAAGAATAGCCAAACCTGCATTCTTCTTAATATCACTTGCAATTGTTGGCCCTACTTTCTGTGAACTCATTCTGTAATCCGAAAGGAATTCCTCTTTAGAAACCTCTTTTCCAACGAATGATTTCAAGCCCACATAAAGTTTTTCTTCAACAGCATTATCAACATCCTCAGAGTTATCATCGATCATGTAATTAGTAGCAATTCGAACCTGATTCCCATCACTTCCAAACAACTTCACTTCAACATGAGCTCCTTCAAACTGATCAGTCATAACTTTTTGCACATCAACCGAAGACACAGCGTTCTCGAAACGCACAACAAAAGTCCTACCTCCTGAAAAATCAATACCCAGTTTCAATCCCTGAGTTGCTAAAGAACCAATTGACACTAAAATAGCAATACCTGAAATGATAAAGAATACTTTTTTCTTTTCAAGAAATTTAATACTCACATTTTGATACCAGTTTTTAGTAATACCAGTAGCAAAACTCAATTCTGACTTCTTGCTCAACATTTTCTCAAAAATCAAACGTGTAATGAAAACCGCTGAGAAGAATGAAGTTGCAATACCAATCATCAATGTTGTTGCAAATCCTTTGATTGGACCGGTTCCAAATGAGAACAAGATTAAAGCGGTCAGGAATGTAGTAACGTTAGCATCAGTAATGGCTGAAAATGCATTTTTATAACCATCCTGAACAGCCAGTTTCACACCTTTACCAGATTTCATCTCTTCGCGAATACGCTCGTAGATTAATACATTGGCATCAACCGACATACCAATTGTCAGAACAATACCAGCGATACCAGGCAATGTTAATACCGCTCCAAAAGAAGCTAACACCCCTAGAATAAAGAACATATTTGAGATCAATGCAAAATCGGCAACCCAACCAGCACGGAAACCATAATAGAACAACATCCACAATAACACTACAATAAATGCCCAAATGAAAGATGTTAACCCACTATTAACAGCTTCTTTACCAAGAGAAGGACCAACCACTGTATCTTCAACAATACGAGCCGGTGCAGGTAATTTACCTGACTTCAAAATGTTTGCAAGGTCATCTGCTTCTTGAACCGAAAAACCACCTGTGATAGAACTACTTCCACCTTTTATTTCAGTGTTAACATTTGGATAACTATACACATAACCATCTAATACAATGGCAATGGATTTACCAATGTTGGCCTTTGTCAATCGCGCCCAGGTTTTTGAACCTTCAGCATTCATGTTCATACTAACTTCAAATGCTCCCTGTGCTGTTGTTGATTTTCTGGCATTCGTAATGACATCACCTTCCAATGGAGGACGACCATCATGCGTACTTACCTTGATGGCAATTAATTCAAAAGCTGATTCCTTAGCACTAAAATCCGTTCCAAATACCTGTTGATAATATGGTAGAGATTGCTCATCCACTTCAACCGGTTTTACTGACCAGAAGAATTTCAGGTTTTTAGGAAACAGACTTCTAATCACCGGATTATTAAAATAGCTGTTCACTCGACCAGTATCTTTAGACAAAGCTAAACCGACTCTAGCACCTCTTTGACCTGTTGGTCGAAGATAAGAGAATAATGACTTCATTTCCGGACGTAGAGAATCGGTTGCTAAACTATCGGATTTGATTTCATCTAACAACGCCAATTCATCACCCGACTCTTCTTCAGTAGCTACAGCTTCCTCTTGTTTTTTAGCAACCGGAGCTTTAGCAGCTTCCATTTCAGCCACTTTCATATTAGCTTGTCCCAACGACTGAGCGATCTCACTCACATCATAAGTCTCCCAAAACTCCAAACTAGCTGTCCCCTGCAATAACTGACGAACACGCTGAGGCTCTGTAACACCAGGAAGTTCAACAAGAACACGACCTGCTTTCTCAAGTTTCTGAATGTTTGGCTGTGTTACACCAAAACGATCAATACGCGTGCGAAGGATATTAAATGCATTATCAATTGCACTTTCAGCTTCTGCCCTAACCACTTTTAAAACTTCCGCATTAGGTGTATTATACTCAACCTGACCTTTTAGCTCAATGGTATTGAATATAGTAGAAAGCTGTGCATTAGGATCCAGTTCCTCAAATTTCTCACCAAATAAAGACACAAAATCTTTACCTGAAGTTTTCCCTGCCTCTTCGGCCGCTTTTAAGGCCTGCTGGAAAGTGGGATCAGTATTGTAATTGGACAAAGCCTTTACAACATCCGCCACTTTTACCTCTAAAATCAAGTTCATCCCACCCTTCAAGTCAAGACCAAAATTGATCTCACGCTCTTTACACTCTCTGTAAGTATAATCTCTTGCTACCCACAAGAAACTATATACCGTTTCATTAGCAATAGAGTCCAGATAAACGTATTCCTTTTGCGAATCTCCATTGGCAAATACTTTAGCATCTGCTTCAACACTGCGTGTTTTGTAAGTGAAAAATAGTTGATATAAACTAACTAAAGCCAGGAGAATGGCAAATAGTCTTATCGCTCCTTTGTTCTGCATCTGTTAGTAATTTTTTATTTTATTCGATTTGGTACATTTTACGTCTTAATCGCGCAAATATATTGATTTTTTTAAAAAACACCGTTCATTTACCTACTTGATATTGCTCCTTTAAGTAGATAAAAAGCAAATTATTTACCTTTTCTAGCTAACAGAAAAAAAAATCGTTAAATAAATACATCGAAAAAAAGGGAAATTGGACTTAAAATTACTTAAAATTAAAGGTATTGCCAAACGTGTAGAGGTCGATTGAAGGCCACCTTATAGGTCTGATAAAAAATGGCGGCAAAAACAACTCCAATCATAATAAGTGCTATCAATAAAAAGTAACCAATATTAATTGAATCAAAATATGCAAATCTCTGCCCCCATATACTGAGCGTCAAATAGGTTGGAACAATCGCCACCAATACTCCAATAATTGTATAAACCCCAAAAACAGAAAACACACTTAACATGATTGTCTGACTTGATGCGCCTAATACTTTTTTAATACTAATAGGACCGGCTTTGAATTCGGAAACAAATGATGAAAGTGCAATAATACCTAAAACAGTCATAAACAAAGCCAATATTGCAATGACAGATGTGATTTTTGCTATTCTGACATCTTCATCATAAAAGGCACTCAATCTATCTTCGAGCCGTTCCCATTCAAAAGGCGAACCGTTGGTATACTTTTCCCAGATAACTTCAAGTTCATCTACGGCTCCGCTACTGACTTCTTCTTCAAAAGCAACCAGTAGATAAGGCAAAGTACCAACCTCAGGCGTCATAAATATGGCTTGAGGTTGAATTTTATGATGTAAGGATTGAAAATGATAATCTCGCAATATACCAACAACAGTCATATCCCAATCATTCACACCAAAGAAGCCGAGCCTTTCTCCTAACGGTTTTTTAATTTTAAACTCATTTACTGCACTCATATTCAACAACACCCCCATTGTATCAGATCGACTATCACCTAAGAATCGCCCCGCTTTTAAAGAAAGTCCTAACGTTTCAAAATACTCATCATCTGTAATGATAAAAGATAATTTCACGATCTTCTCTTTGCCATTTGTAGTGATTTCGAAAGGTGTAACTGGAAGTTCATCTCCTGGAATATTCCAACATCCTGCTATATTCCTAACTCCATCAACTTTTTTAACATCAGCTTTAAAAGCAATTGCATGCTCACCAAGAGCTCTTGCACGCTTAACTACCAGAATATTATCGGGAATATAACCCAAGTAAGCAGTACGCACAAAATTAATTTGCCACCACATTCCCGCTGCTATAGTGATTAAAAAAACAGTCACCGCAATTTGACATGAAACAAAAAGGCCCCTGAATACAAAACCAAGCTTACCGAGTTTATTATTTCCTGAAGCAACATGATTAGACCGCATTCCTGAAAAAAAGAAGGCCGGGTAACTACCAATTAATATACCTATCACCACCACAATAAATAAAATCCAAAATAGATCTTTAAAATTGTGAACGCGTAAAAAACTAATATTCAACCCAAAGAAGGCATTCAATAACGGCAATAATATCTCCAGCAACACCAATCCTAAAAACATGGCACTTACACTGTATAGAATCGCTTCCGTTAAAAACTGAATAACAAGCTGATATTTAAGAGCTCCCAGTAATTTTCGCAACCCTACTTCATGGAATCGTTTATTGGCCCGAGAGGTGGTCAAATTCACAAAATTAACACATGTAATAAGCAGAATCAGAGCCGCAGCAAAAATTAATAAATTAATATATATCAAATTTGAATTATTCTCCAGTTCGTTGTCCAAATCGGAAAATAAATGAATATCTTCAATCGGTTGCAGAAAAAAATCAAGCATAATGGTTTTTTGATGATCTTGATCCACAATTTTTCGCAATTGAGCCTCTACAAAACCAGATTTTTCCTTATTAATTTTTGATTCAAATTCTTTAAGTTCTATAGCAGGATGAAATTTTAGATACGTGTAGCATTTTAAATCTAACCAATCCTCATTCCAACTTTGAGCCAATAACGAGTCCCCTTTCTGACACAGAATCTCATCGATGGATCCCATGGATGCCATAAAATCAAAATGAAAATGCGATGCGTCGGGCATATCTTCACAAATACCAACCACCCGGAAATTATAATCCTCTCTACTAATTTCCTTCCCAATAGGATCAGCATATCCAAAATATTTCTTTGCCGTAGAACGTGTTATAACAACATTTCCAGCAGAAGTCAGATCGAATTTACCGGCCACTACAGGCAAATCGAACACCCGAAAAAATAACGAATCCCCGAAAAAGAACTTCTCTTCGCCAAACTTAGTTTCATCATAGGCAATTAACTTATTAGACCCAAGATAAATACGTGCCACCACCTTAACCTCCTCAAATTCCGCTAAAAAACTACCAAGCGGCATTGGGGTTGGGGCCTCATTAATTAGATCGGTTCCAATTACACCTTTTGTAGTGTAACGGTAAATTAATTCACTCTCTGAAAACTGAGAATCATAACTCAATTCATATTTTACCAATAGCAAAATCATCACACTCAGTGCCACTCCAATAGAAAGCCCAGTGATATTAATTGCCGCATACCATCCTTGCTTTTTTATATTGCGTACAGCTACCTTTATGTGATGACTTATCATAATGCCTACAATCTGTTTTTTATATTCTCAGTCACAATATGCCCGTCAAAAATCTGAATCACTCGCTGTGCCTTCTCTGCATCAGCCGCCGAATGAGTCGCCATTAAAATAGTATTCCCTTGCTCATTAAGTGACGATAAAAGTTCAAGTATTTTTCCGCCATCTGAAGAATTTAAGCTACCGGTGGGTTCATCAGCCAAGATCAAATCGGGATCAATAGCCAAAGCACGCCCAATGGAAACTAATTGCTGCTGTAATCCAGATAACTGTCTGGGAAAATATTTTTTACGGTGTGCAATATTCATTTTCTCCAGTACCTCATTTACCTTTTTAACACGTTCTTTTTTAGTATATTTAAGATACTGCAATGGAAGTTCAATATTTTCCCCTGCCGTTAATTCATCAATTAAACCAAAATGTTGGAAAACAAATCCCACACTACCCCGTCGAAGATTAATACGCTGACGCTCCTTTAACTTCGTTATTTCATGCCCTAAATAGAAAAACTCACCTGAAGTAGGCACATCCACTAAACCTAGAATATTTAGCAATGATGTTTTTCCACTCCCGGACGGACCAAGAACAGCAACAAACTCACCACTCTCAATATCCACATTGACATTTCGCAGAACTACATTTTCAAAGCCTTCACTTCTGAATGTCTTTACTATGTTACGGGCATGAATCATATTAAAAATAATAGCGTTCGATTTTGATACAACTACTGCACGATATCGGACAGCTAACTATTTACACCACACATAAACAATTCACCTGTTCGAAACATCACTAACGTAGCCTTTACAAATAAAAAAAATACAACTCTCTGTTTTATAATACTTAAACTACAACCTCACCAAACTCATTTTATTCATACACTTGTATATAACAAAACATCTCACTTTTCATGCCACACCCCTTATTTGCTTATTTTCAAGCCAAATACAAAATCGGCACTTTTTTTGTTTATACTCCACACTGAAAAAAACGTTCGATTCCGAACAATAGAATGCCGCTAATAATATAGAAAGTGGTATATTTATTTCGAAAAATACTGAATAATGACAAAGAAAAACGGACGCATATTAGCTGTAGACGACAACGCAGATATTCTATTTGCACTAAAACTTCTATTAAAGCCACATATCGAGCACATTGTCACGTCAACAGACCCCAACAAAATCCCAAATCTAATGGCAGATGACACTTTCGATGTCATATTATTAGATATGAATTTTACCAAAGATGCGATTAGTGGTCAGGAAGGTTTTCATTGGCTTAATAAGATCCTGGAAATAGATTCCTCCGCCGTTGTTCTATTCATTACTGCATATGGTGACGTTGAAAAATCAGTTAAAGCCATAAAATCCGGGGCAACGGATTTCATTTTAAAGCCCTGGCAAAACGAAAAATTATTAGCTACCATATCATCTGCGATCAAACTTCGACAGTCAAGAAATGAAGTTAGTGAGCTAAAAAGCAAGCAGCGAGAGATAAACACTATTTTGGATCAACCATTTGCTGATTTTATAGGCGTTTCGCCTGGCATGCAAACAGTTTTTAACACCATTAAAAAAGTCGCTCAAACCGATGCAAACATTTTAATACTTGGTGAAAACGGAACGGGTAAAGAACTTGTTGCAAGAGCCCTGCACCGAAGTTCGCTTCGCCAAAACGAAAGCTTCATCAGCGTTGACCTTGGCGCATTGAGCGAAAGTCTATTTGAAAGTGAATTATTTGGACACGTTAAAGGGGCCTTTACCGATGCTAAAGCCGATCGGCCCGGAAGGTTTGAATTAGCATCCGGAGGTACCATTTTCCTTGATGAGATTGGAAACTTATCACTCCCTCTTCAAGCAAAATTATTAACCGTATTGGAACGACGAGAAGTAACCCGCGTTGGGGCCAACAAACCTAAACCAATTGATATCCGTCTTATTTGTGCCACCAATATGAATTTAAAACAAATGGCAGCGGAGGACAAATATCGGCAGGATTTAATATATCGTATCAACACAGTAGAAATTGAACTTCCGCCATTACGTGAACGTCCAGAAGACATTCCCGTTTTAGCTGATCATTTTCTAAAAATCTTCTCAAAAAAATATAAAAAGAAAGTCAATAAACTATCTGCCAAGGCTATTAAGAAATTAACTAACTATCCATGGCCTGGAAATGTCAGAGAATTTCAGCACATTCTGGAAAGGACTGTCATTATGAGCGAATCTCCCAATCTGGAAGAGGCAGATTTCCAATTAACCTCAATGCCTACGTCATCAGAAGGATTTGAATTTGACACTTTTGACCTGGAAGAAATCGAAAAACAAATAATTGAGAAGGTTCTTCGTATCAATCGTGGAAATGTTTCAAAAGCAGCTGCCGACTTAGGATTAACCCGCACCTCACTTTATAGGAGACTAGAAAAACATGGTTTATAATAATTTTAGAATTAACTTTATCATCAGGACTCTATTATTAGCTGGGTCCATGTTCACATTTTTCTATCTTTATTTTACAACCGAACTTACAATGACGTTAGTGCTGATTGGCTTACTAATTGCCTTTCAGATAGTAGCCATGATTCATTATGTCGACCGCACAAACAGGGTTCTTAACAATTTCCTGGAATCCATACGTTACTCTGACTTTACACGCACTTTTCAAGTGGAAAGTCTGGATTCATCCTTTGACAAACTAAAAAAATCCTTTAATGAAGTAATTAAAGATTTTCAGGAAGTTCGGGCGGAAAAAGAAGAAAACTACTACTACCTTCAAACCGTCATTCAACACATTGGTATTTCTCTAATTGCCTATAGCAAAGATGGAAAAGTTGAATTAATTAATAATGCCACAAAAAAACTATTCCAGGTACGATCACTAAATAACATTCAATCTCTTAAAGATTTTAGCCCCGAACTGGTTCAGAAACTCCTGTCCATTAGACATGGAGAAAACACTCTTATCCGCGTTCAAGAGAAAGATGAGCTATTACAATTAGCGATTTACGCTACTGAGTTTAAGATTCATAACCGAACCATCCTACTTACATCCATTAAGAATATTCAGGATGAGTTGGAAGAAAAAGAAATGGAATCGTGGCAAAAGTTGATCCGCGTTCTGACTCATGAGATCATGAATTCCATTACACCTATTTCATCTCTATCATCAACCATATCGATGATATTGAAAGACTTATCCATTAACCTTGAAGGAAAAAATATCGATGCAGATGACCTTGAAACTATAAAAGAAGTGGATGGTGCACTGGAAACTATTCACAAGCGCACAGATGGCTTGCTACATTTCGTGAATACCTATCGTGACCTAACAAAAATTCCAACCCCCGTATTCTCAATATTTGCAATTCAAACGCTTTTCACCAACATAAGGCTACTATTGGAAGAAGAGATGAAAGCTAAAAACATCCTTTGCAATGTTAGAATAGAACCAGAATCTCTTGAATTGTCAGCTGATGAAAAGCTAATTGAGCAAGTAATTATTAACCTGGTTAAAAATGCAATCCAAGCGCTGGACGGACACCCTTCTCCAAAGATTGAATTGTATGCATTCCTCAACAAACGTGGACGAATTACAATTCAGGTAACAGATAATGGCCAGGGCATCCTTCCCAATGTTCTGGATAAAATTTTCATCCCCTTCTTCACCACAAAACCACAAGGGTCCGGTATTGGTTTAAGCCTTTCAAAACAAATCCTGCGCCTTCACGGGGGTAATATCTCCGCCTATTCAGAACCCGATAAAGAAACAAAATTCACTTTAACATTTTAGCATTATTGCTCTTCAGGCGGTTAAACATGACCGCTAAATGAGCATACAATGAGGTGTTCTGAACCACTACATCATCATCTACCTTAATACGAACTGGTGTAAAGTTCCAAATGGCCTTTATTCCTCCTTCAATCATTGAAGATGCTACATACTGCGATTTATCAACTGGCACAGTAAGAATACCAATTTGCACACCGCTATTAGACATGTTTTTGAATTCATCAAAATGATAGATGGGCACTCCCCCTATCTTTCGGCCCACCACATCCGGATTTACATCAAATGCAGCGACCACCTTCAATCCAAACTGCTTGAGTCCATGATCATGTAATAATGCACGACCTAAGCTTCCGACACCAAACAAATAGGCTTCATCCACAACTGTAAAACCTAAAAAACTTTCCAACTCATCAATTAATGGTTCCACCTCGTATCCGACGCGAGTTTTACCAACAATACTAGTATAAGAAAGGTCTTTGGTTACTTGCGTGGGATCTACTCCCATATCGCGGGCAATTAATGTAGATGAAATATGTTTCAATCCCTCTTTCCTGGCAAGCTTCAAATATGCCAAATAACAAGGCATACGCCTGAGAGCTGGCTCTGGAACCAGATAGTTCTTTTTACTTTTTCCTTGAGACATTGCGAATGTTTTGTAATTTATACATTACAAATGTAGGTAAGTTTTTTATTACAGATTAAATTCTCTAAATAAAAGCACAAATTTTTCTCATTTTTTAGAACTAATCTAACTTATTATAACAAAAAAAAAGAGAAGAACTTTCGTTCTTCTCTTTCAGTGGGCGATGAGGGAGTCGAACCCCCGACCCCTTGGGTGTAAACCAAGTGCTCTGAACCAACTGAGCTAATCGCCCTTTCAGGTATTAAGTGGGCTGTGAGGGAGTCGAACCCCCGACCCCTTGGGTGTAAACCAAGTGCTCTGAACCAACTGAGCTAACAGCCCTAAACATTCACTCTAATCAGTGGGCGATGAGGGAGTCGAACCCCCGACCCCTTGGGTGTAAACCAAGTGCTCTAAACCAACTGAGCTAATCGCCCTAAAGACTTTTCACTAAAAAAATGGTGGGCGATGAGGGAGTCGAACCCCCGACCCCTTGGGTGTAAACCAAGTGCTCTGAACCAACTGAGCTAATCGCCCTTTCCTTTGAAAAGCGATGCAAATGTAGATTTCTTTTTTATTACCACCAAATAAAAAATCACTTTTTACAAAACGTCAGCCACCACAAAAGTACTACCACCGATAAAAATCAAATCGTTGCTATCGGCATTTTTTTTCGCCGCTGTCAATGCCAAAATGGGATTTTCATAAGTTTCTCCATGCAAACCATGCTTTTTGGCCTTCAATTTTAGCTCATCTTCTGCTAAACTTCGGGGAATGGATGCACGGGTAAAATAATACTGTGCATTCTTTGGCAACAGACTCAAAACCGTATCGTGATCTTTATCATTGACCATTCCCAAAATAAAATGCAATTCTCGATGTGCTGTATTTTCAATTTGCTTAATAATAGCTTCTATTCCATCCTGATTATGCCCGGTATCGCAAACGATTCGCGGATTAAATCCAAGATAATACCAACGTCCTATCAAGCCCGTATTTTTACTCACATTTTCAAGTCCCTTATAAATATCCTGCCTAGAAATTTCAAAACCCTTTTCTTTCATTTTGTCAATGGCAGACAAAACAGTCAATACGTTTTTTTGTTGATATTGGCCTAACAAACCTAAACGAAGATCTGGAAACAATAATGTTTCATTCTTATAAATCTGAAGGACCTGTTGCTCATCTACCGAATATGTCGCAACTGAAATGCGATACTTTTGATCAGCAAATTCAATAGATGTGCCTTTTTCATTTGCCAGTTTCTCAAAAACACTTTGAGTTTCTGGTTGGGTTTGCCCAATAACCACCGGTACATTTGCCTTAATAATACCACCTTTCTCCCCGGCAATATCTTCTTTGCTTGTTCCTAAAAAGGCAGTATGATCCATTCCAATATTAGTAATTACAGACACTTCCGGTTCAATAATATTGGTAGAATCCAACCTGCCCCCCATTCCCACTTCAATCACAGCTACATCAACGGCTTTTTTTCGAAAATAATCAAAGGCCATCGCCACGGTCATTTCAAAGAAAGAAGGCTTCAAATCATCCAACAAGTTTTTATTACCCTCAACAAATTGAATAACCGCATTTTCAGTGATCATATCACCATTTATCCGGATACGCTCTCTAAAATCTCTCAAATGAGGAGACGTATACAAGCCCACCTTATAACCTGCCTCCTGAAGCACTGAAGCCAACGAATGTGAAACCGAACCTTTACCATTGGTTCCTGCTACATGAATTGTTTTATATGATTTATGCGGATTATCAAATGCAGCATCTAATTTAAGAGTTGTTTCAAGATCAGCTTTATAAGCAGCCTTACCAATTCGTTGATACATGGGTAACTGACTAAACAAAAAATCGAGTGTTTCCTGGTATGTCATATCAAGTTAAATATTGTGATTTATCTATACAACTGCCATAATTTTTATATATATTTAAGAGAACAAAACCCCTCTATTATGGCAAATAAAATTTTTATCCTGGACACCAACGTCCTGTTACACGACCACAAATGTATATACAACTTTCAGGAAAATGACGTAATCATTCCAATAGTTGTTTTGGAAGAGTTGGATAAATTTAAAAAGGGAAATGACCTGATAAACTTTCAAGCCAGGGAGTTTGCCCGTGAAATAGATAAGCTGGCTGGCGAAAAACTCTTTAAAGAAGGCATTCAGCTAGGACCTGAAAAAGGAAAACTTTTTATTGCGACCGGTAAAAAATTCCCCAAGGAGATGACAGAGTCATTCAATGAAGTAACTGCCGACCATCGCATCCTGGCAATTGCACTTCACATTAAAAATCAATTTCCTGAACGTCAATCAGCGCTAATCACAAAAGATATTAACCTTCGACTAAAAGCCAAATCACTGGGGCTTGCTTCTGAAGACTATGAAACAGATAAAGTTAAAAATATCGACATCCTTAATAAAGGTGTCAAAATATATGAGGCGTTTGACAAAAAAATAATCGAAGACTTATATCAATTTCAAGGCATTCCACGAAGCCAATTTCCCATTCAAGACGATTTGCCTGCCAATCAATATTTTGTCTTACGAAATGACAATCAAAGTGTATTGGCATACAATGATCCTGCCGACGAACTCGTTAAGCGTGTTGAAAAACAAGGTGCATTTGGTATTGAGCCCAGAAATGCAGAACAAACCTTCTCTCTTCATGCATTATTAAATCCGGAAATAAAACTGATCTCTCTGACTGGAAAAGCTGGAACAGGTAAAACGCTATTGGCCCTTGCAGCCGCATTGCAGCAACATAAACAATATGGTCAAATATTACTGGCACGACCAATTGTCGCATTGGCCAATAAAGATTTGGGCTTCTTACCCGGCGATGTTAATGAAAAAATTGGCCCTTACATGTTGCCCTTATTTGACAATTTAGCTGTCATTAAAAGTCGGTTTAAATCATCCAGCAGAGAGATTTCAATCATTGATGAGATGTTAAAAGATGAGCGACTAATTATTACTCCTCTTGCCTATATCAGAGGAAGAAGTTTATCCGATGCCTTTTTCATTGTTGATGAAGCACAGAACCTCACACCTCATGAAGTGAAAACAATTATTACCAGAGCAGGTGAAGGCACCAAAATAGTTTTCACCGGCGACGTTCAACAGATTGATTCTCCATATTTGGATATGCAATCCAATGGATTAGCCTACCTGACAGATAAAATGAAAGGTCAGGAACTATTCGCCCATGTCAACCTGATGAAAGGCGAAAGAAGCTACCTGGCAGAATTAGCATCTGATCTGCTTTAAAAAGCATTAACCACTTATAGTTTAACCGGATTTTAGTCATTCTAAAATCCGGTTTCTTTACAATGACTTCTGGCCCTGGCCAAACAAAGCGCCAACTTCCAGTGTATTCGCCCAGACCATGAAATGGCATCGCATAATTAACTGATCGAGTTATTAGGCGATGAAGACCTGCCAGGAAATTTCCAGGATGATAAACATGTTGCATAAGGCTATCTGAAATTTTTCAGAAGGTACATCACAACGTTGAAGAAGTATCTGGAATTTTTCAGGGTGGATCTCCATGACAGAATGGGTACCAAAATAAGTTGATCTCAGGAAAAGAACACATATAAAAGTTCCTAAACTATTTCAGCGAGTCCAAAATGCAGTGGAACAAGTGCCTGGATTTTTTCAGAGCAGGCTGCTGACACATGAATGAGAGTCTGAAAAATTTCAAAATAAAAATGAGGCGATCAATGACAAGCTAAAATTTTTCAGGGCCATCATCACGAGGTTGAAGCGGTCTCAGAATTTTTTCAGACAGGTCTTTGGGGCATTCAATATTACGCCATTATCATTTACGAGGTCATTTCGGTGGCCAACTCCCCAGACAATCGCGCTATGAGTCCATTTTTTTGCTATTTTTGCACTTTAAAATATAGAGGGGAAATGATTGATCAGTCGGTATTTGAAAATAAAAAAGTTGCATTTCATACTTTTGGTTGCAAGTTAAATTTCAGTGAAACATCTACTATTGCGCGAAGCATGATGGAATTGGGATACAAGAAAGTCCCGTTTTCTGATAAAGCAGATGTGTATGTTTTCAACACGTGCTCAGTAACGGAATTAGCTGATAAAAAATGTCGTCAGGTCATAAAAAAGGCCATTCGTACCAATCCGGATGCATTCATTGTTGTCACCGGGTGTTTTGCACAACTAAAACCGGATACCATTGCACACATCGAAGGTGTCGATCTCGTATTAGGTTCCAATGAGAAATTTGATATCATCAGTTATCTTAATAATACTGCCAAGCGACAGGAAGCGGAAGTTTATGCCGGAAAAATTGCAACAATTTCAGAATTTAAACCTTCTTACTCATTTGGCGATCGCACCCGTTGCTTTTTAAAAGTGCAGGATGGATGTGATTACTTTTGTTCCTATTGCACTATTCCATTTGCTCGTGGACGCAGCAGAAGTGATACTGTTAAAAACACAATACATCAAGCCCAAAAAGCAGCTAAAGATGGAGCTAAAGAAATCATTCTGACTGGTGTAAACATCGGTGATTTCGGAAAACAAAACGGTGAATCTTTTTTCGAACTAATTCAAGAACTGGATAAACTTGATGGAATTGAACGTTTTCGAATCTCTTCTATTGAACCCAATCTTTTAACGAATGAGATTATTCAATTCGTGGCTTCTTCAAAAAAGTTTATGCCTCATTTTCACATCCCGCTTCAATCGGGGTCAGATGCAGTTTTAAAACTAATGAAGCGCAAATACAACACTGAGCTTTTCTCTAATCGGGTTAAACAAATCAAAAATTTAATGCCTCATGCATTCATTGGTGTAGATGTAATTGTTGGTGTCAGAGGTGAAACTGAGCAAGACTTCAATACAACGCATCAATTTCTGGCGGATCTTGACATTTCTCAACTACATGTATTCACCTACTCTGAGCGCCCTAACACACAGGCTCTAAAAATCGACATGATAGTTCCTATAGAAGAACGCAAAAGACGCAGCCAATCGCTACATCTTTTATCAGATAAAAAAACGAAACAATTCTACCGGGAACATATCAACACAACTGCTGAGATCCTCCTTGAAGGCGCCGATAAAGATGGATTTATGACAGGATATACAGCCAATTATATAAAAGCTGAATTGCCATATAACAAAACATTAACTAACAAAATAGTCAATGTTCAACTTACCCATTTAAATCCGGATGGTTTTAGTATGGTAGCAACTAAACTCTAATTTAATGGACATGAATTACGAAATACTATGTCAGAAAGTCATAACCATTGTTCGCAAAACAGGTGAATTCATCAAAAGTGAGCGTCAAAAAAACAGGCTTGACATTGAATCAAAAGGTAAAAATGACCTGGTAACTCATGTCGATAAAGCATCAGAAGAACAGCTTATCAAACAACTTGGTGAGCTCGTTCCAAATTCAGGTTTCATCGCGGAAGAACACACCGATTTAAAACAGGGCGACCAATTCTCCTGGATCATTGATCCAATTGACGGAACAACTAACTTTATTCATGGCTTATCACCATTTGCCATTAGTGTAGCCCTTCAGGAAAATAACGAAACCGTTATCGGAGTTGTTTATGAGTTAGGTCTTGAAGAGTGCTTTTATTCATGGAAGGGTGGAGAAGCATTTTGTAATGGTAACGTTATTTCAACATCTTCAGTAAATTCTCTATCTGAAAGTCTGATTGCTACAGGTTTTCCGTACTCTAACTACAGCCGGATGGACGAATTTATTCAGTCACTTCAATTTTTCATGAATAACACCCAGGGAGTTAGAAGGATGGGATCGGCCGCCACAGACTTAGCCTATGTTGCATGTGGCCGTTTTGAATCTTTTTACGAATACAATCTTAAACCATGGGATGTTGCTGCCGGAGCATTTTTGGTAACGCAAGCCGGAGGTAAAGTGAGCGACTTTTCGGGCAACAACAATTTCCTGTTTGGAAGAGAAATTGTTGCTGCGAACGAGCACACCTATAAAGAGTTTCAGTCACATGTTAAACGATTAATGAATAACTAATGCAAGCCCTGGGCTTTTACCTGACTTATTCCATCCTTTGGCTATTAAGCGTGTTGCCTTTAAAACTACTGTATTTTATAGCTGACATACTTTATGTGTTTATTCGCATAGGCAGATATCGGAAGAAAGTAATTACCGATAATTTAAAATATTCCTTTCCCCATTTATCAGACAAAGAAATTGATCAAATTCGTAATGATTTCTATCGTCACTTTAGTGATTTAATCCTGGAGATAATTAAAATCCAAAACATGTCGGAAAAGGAGATGCGGAAACGCGTCATCTTTAAAAACCTTGACCAAATTCACAAGCATTACTCGCAAGATAAAGATGTGATTGCGATACTGGGACATTACGGTAATTGGGAATGGATCACTTCCTTTAGTTTACACATTGAAGCATTAGCGTGCGATGTATATCACAGACTTAAAAATCCACATTTTGACCACCACATGCTTATCCTAAGAAGTAAATGGGGTAATGCTAACTTTGAAATGAAATCATCAGTGAGAGAAATTGTCAAACTTCGGCAAAAGAATCAAAGGTTTGTACTAGGTCTCATTGCCGATCAATCACCTTCTAAAGCCAAAATTCAATACTGCAGACCATTTTTAAACCAAAATACACCTGTTATTCTGGGCCCTGAAAAAATGGCAAAACTAACCGATTCTCCAGTAGTATTTTTCCACATGGATAAGATCAAAAGAGGCCACTACGAAGTAAATATTATCCCGATCTCAGAGACAGCCAAAAATACTGCCCAATACGAAATAACTGATAAGCATATTGACACACTTGAGAGAATTATAAAAGAACGACCGGAATTATGGTTATGGTCGCACAAAAGATGGAAATACGCAGAAAACAGACATTTTGAACACATTAATTAATCGCATAGTTTATGACTAAGGTTGCTGTTGTTATTCTAAATTGGAATGGTCAAAAACTTCTTGAAAAGTTCTTGCCTTCCGTCATTCAAAACACGACATACCATGATACTGAGATTATCGTAGCAGATAATGCTTCCGGTGATAATAGTATTGAGTTTTTACAGGACCAGTATCCCCTGTTAAAGACCATAAAACTAGACAAAAACTATGGATTTGCAGGCGGCTATAACAAAGCCTTACGACAAGTAAACGCTAAATACTTCCTCTTACTAAACAGCGATGTAGCACCTGGCCCTGGATGGCTGGAACCCTTAGTGAAAATCATGGAGAGAAATGGCTCAATCGGCGCCTGCATGCCTAAAATTAAGGCCTTCAACTCCCCTGAATCCTTCGAATATGCAGGAGCATGTGGTGGATATATTGACTTATTTGGGTATCCCTTTTGCCGTGGTAGAATTTTAGACCATATCGAGATTGATAAACATCAATACGAAGACACCTTATCTGTATTCTGGGCCAGCGGTGCCTCTTTACTTATTAATTCAGAACTATATTTCGAAGCCGGAGGGTTAGATGAAGACTTCTTTGCGCACATGGAAGAAATTGATTTATGCTGGCGGATAAAGAATATGGGCTACCAAATAATGGTTGTTCCATCTTCAGAAGTATTCCATGTTGGCGGAGCGACTTTATCGCAACAAAATTCTCATAAAACCTACCTCAACTTTCGAAACAACCTATTTATGATGGTAAAAAACCTATCCAGTGGCTATTTCTTTATTATCCTTCTTACACGGATGATTCTGGATGGCATAGCCGCAATTCGTTTTTTATCAAAAGGAGAAACTAATCACTTTTTTGCAGTTTTTAGGGCCCACAGATCTTTTTATTCATCACTCCCACTATTTATTACGAAACGCAAGAAACTTAAATCATTCCATACAAAACTAAATCACCCTGAAGTATATCCTCAAAGCATTATTTGGGCTTTTTATGTAAAAAAAATTAAACGCTTTAGTCAATTAAAACATTTCAAGCTATAAGAAGGGAACTATCTTTTCCAATCGATTACTTCTAGAGCCCTTAATTAGAAATAGAGAGTTACTAAGCGGTGATTTTTTCAGAAAACGATTCACCGATTCATAAGAATCAAATTTAAGCGTCGACACAGTTGAAATAGTAAAATCAGCAAACTCATCTCCCACTAGAATTAAAGTAGAAATACTTAATCCACTAATATGCTCAATAAGCTTTTCATGTTCTAAAACACTATCTTCACCTAACTCCTTCATACCTCCCAAAATAGCAACTTTACTAATATGGTCCATATTAGTAAAATTATTCAACGCTTCCACCATACTAGATGGATTGGCATTATATGCATCAAGAATAATCTTATTAGTCGCGGTTTTTATAAACTGAGACCTATTATTTGTAGGATAGTAACTACTAATGGCATCATTAATATCCTGAGACGAAATCCCAAAATAAGTTCCAACTGCAATGGCGCATAGAACATTTTCAAGATTGTAAGCTCCAATCAAGTGCGTTTCCAGCGAGTTCTTACAACCCATGGATTCAGAACCCCAATTAACCGATAAAAAAGGATTATTCACATCCCGAACACAACCTTTTAAAACTCCCTTTTCTATCCCATACTCAAACTTATTAGATAGACCCTCCCCCATTTGTTCAAGCTGAACATTATCCGCATTAATGAATGCTAAAGCGGATTTTTCTCGAAGGAAATTATACAACTCCCCTTTTGCCCTTTTCACACCTTCAAAAGAACCAAAACCTTCTAAATGCGCCTTCCCTACATTAGTAATAACACCAAAATCAGGCTCTGCAATACGACATAAAAAATCAATTTCACCAATATGATTTGCACCCATTTCAACAACGCCAAACTCAACATTTTGATCCATTGACAAAATGGTAAGCGGAACACCAATGTGATTATTCAGATTTCCTTTTGTCGCTTCAACCTTAAACTTCTTTTGAAGAACTGTTGCAACCAATTCCTTTGTTGTTGTTTTACCATTTGTTCCCGTAATCCCAAGAATTGGAATTCCTAACTTCCTTCGATGAAATAGGGCCAGATTTTGAAGTGTCTTTAAAACATCCGAGACAATTATTACATTATCAATTCCAATTAAAGATTTATCATCTGAAACAGCGCGAGATGCGCCTCTATTAAGAACATCGAGAACAAATTTATTACCATCAAATCGCTCCCCTTTTAAGGCAAAATATATAGCTCCAACAGGACACTTTCGACTATCTGTGGATATTACACTATGTCTCAAGTATAAATCATAAATCTGCTCCAATACTGCTTCCATAACAACAAAAATAAAAAAAGAGGTCGACATAACTGCCGACCTCTCCTATATAACGCAAAATTATTTTACTTCTTCTTACCTTGAACAGGGCTACCAACTCTGGTCATAGCACACCTGAAACCTAAATCATCCCGACTTTCTCTTTCATCCAAAAAGCGTCTTGCTCCAGGACTTAACCAGTATGCACGGTCTCTCCAGCCACCACCTTTATATACACGTGTGCGATCCGAAACCAAACTCCCCATCTGACTATCAGAAGTCCCAGAATACATTGATCCGGTATCGCCTTCTGTATCTAACCATTCGCTAGTTGTGGTAATATTAGATACCGCATCACCATCTAAAAAGTTCCTATTATCAGCTGTACGATAATTCTTACGATCTAAAATATCTTTATCTGTCTCACCTCTATACCGAATGCGACCTAAGCTATCCTTCTCAACAACATAACCCTCTTCATCCAGAACTTTTTGCTTAAACTCATTCCCACGGAAAGGACTAAACTCTTCAACATCCTCAAAAGATAATGGACGATATACATCAGCTACCCACTCATTCACATTTCCAGCCATACAATATAAGCCGTAATCATTCGGATAATAAGATTTCACATCAACAGTAATATCACCTTCATCATTTAAATCACCAGCCATACCCATCATATCACCTCTTCCACGGACAAAGTTAGCCATCATTTTTCCCCGCTCATTCTTATCTTTATTACGAACAATGTGACCGTCCCAAGGATAAATTCGACGATCTGTCATTCGCTCATCATATGAATTACCAATCAAACCAGCTGCAGCATATTCCCACTCTGCCTCAGTTGGCAGGCGGTAACGTGGTAGCAACATACCATCATCCCATCGTACCCGACGCGTATCTTTATTTGGATCTAAATCTTCTAATGGTTTTTTTCCGGCTATACCTTCATACTGCCCTAATAAATATGCTTCGGTATTAAAATTATTCTCACCTTGCTGATTGATATCCAGTTCAAGAATACCTTCTTGAATCATAATCAATTCATTAACTCTATCCGTACGCCATTGACAGAAATCATTTGCTTGCAACCAATTAACACCTACAACTGGATATTCAGCATAAGCAGGGTGACGTAAATAGTTTTCAACTTGAGGTTCATTATAAGCTAATGGTCGTCTCCATACCAATGTATCTGGTAATGCCTTGCGATATACCTCAGGATAATCAATAAATACTCTTTGGATCCAATACAAGTATTCCCTATAGTCAGAATTTCTAACTTCTGTCTCGTCCATATAAAACGACGGTACAGTAACGCGACGAGGTGTATTATTCCATTCGTATAATACATCTTGCTCAACTCGTCCCATAATGAAGGTACCTCCTTCAACAAAAACTAATCCTGGCCCAGATTCTTGTTCATAGCCGGCTTTATATTCAAACCCACCAAAATCAGGATTATTATATTCCCAACCAGTAACAGAAGAAACTGATTTGCTGCCTTTACCACCTCCACATGATGTTAGAGTAGCTAAGCTAAAAGCAAATACAGCCAATAAAATTCCGGAGTTAAATCTCATAGCTTTATGATCTTGTATTTTATTTTTCAATTTATGAACAATTTAAACGTCAGTTAAAACCTGCAATAACTGCCTACGTTATACTGCAAATTTATAAAAAGGTTATACCAAACTAAGCCTTTTCGCAAGTTTTTTTGTTGCACCAATCATATTTTAAACGATGCAATTTTTCACATTTATAAACGTTAAAGATATAAATTTCTTGTGCAGTATTGTTTTTTTTTAGTAAAAATGTAACTGTCCACTTATAATGTAGTATAATTACCTTGGTGAAACGCCAGACTATTGGCATTTGTAACAGAAATATGTGTAGAATAAAATCGCTTTGGATTACGCTTATATTTACAGTAATAATAATTGAAATAAGTATTGCTCAATCAGCAGGTTCAATCCAATCAATTACCTGGAACAATAAAGAATTAATTTACGACAATCACCTGTCTTCCAATCAGGTTTTTTATTTTGACGAACAATCGGGAAATGATTTTGCAACTGATTTACCATATATTCTCTTTAACTATCAGCTTGATCATAAATATAACATTGACAGCATTAGCGTTATAATATCTCCAAGTAAAACAACCGAATTTACTGAATCAGAAAAATTATACCTCAGAAAAAAGAAGTACTCATTACCTTCTATCGTAAAAAAAAGAATTGTAACCATTCGGAAAGTAACTTTTCTTGAATTACAAATTTTTCCATTTCAAAATAATGATAATGCTAAACTAAGGAATAAGATTAGTGAATTCTCGGTATCCCTTAAAACACCCAAACACTATCATCCAGTCTTAAAAGCAAAAACCAACGAATCAACTAAAAACTCTGTATTGAGTTCCGGTAAATGGGTGAAGATTAAAATTGACCAAACAGGTGTCTATAAAATTCCTTATTCTACACTCAAGACGTGGGGATTCACAAAAGCTGAGAGCGTTAACCTATTTGGTAATGGAGGAATAATGCTCCCAAAAGCAAATAGCGAACCTCGGCTAAATGATTTAGAGGAGAATGCTATCCTTCATTATGATAATGCGATTTTCTTTTATGCCCAAGGTTCGGTAAATTGGTCTTATGATCCATTTAAAGATCTATTTATTCATCAGTTACATGATTATTCCGATGAGACCTATTATTATCTGACAGAGGATGTTGGTGAAGGCAAAAGAATAGAACCAGACAACAGTGAATACCTAAAATTCACACATCAAGCAGATGATTTTAACAGCTATACTTACTATGAACTGGAGAAAAATAACACACTAAATTCTGGAAGAACCTGGTATGGCAATAAATTTAAACAAGATATAACCTTATCTAGAAATTATAGTTTCACATTTAAAAATATTGATTTAACAACTCCTGTTAAAATTTACACTGACGTCATTGCATCATCTAACATCTCATCTAAATTTGAAGTATTCGTTAATAACTCCAATACTGCCTTACAATCAATTCACATCCCTTCAGTAGATTATTCAGACTATACTGGAAGTTTTGCTAAAACTGGTGTTGCACAGTCTGAATTTTATGCAGATTCGAAAGATTTAAATATTCGTTTGAATTACAAAGGTTCTTCAAGTTCAAGGGGAGGTTGGCTGAATTTTATTTGTTTGAATGCAAAGGAGAAACTAACGCTTGGAAATGAAAGTTTTCTGACCTTTCGTAACAAAGAAATTACAGCAACAGAAAACATTACCAAATTCACAATAAATAACACAACGTCTACTACAATAGTTTGGGATGTTACCCAACATACAAATCCAATAGAGCAAAGGATTAAATCAACTGGAAATTCAACTTCTTTCACTACTTCTACCGGAGTATTAAAAGAATTTGTAGCCATTAATCTTAATTCTAATTTTAATGAACCAACCTTTGTAGAGCATGTTGCAAATCAAAATTTGCATGGACTTGATATCCCTGACATGCTAATCATTACACATCCCGACTTCTTATCTGAAGCCCTTCGTTTAGCCAATTTTCATCAGGAACACTCAGATCTTTCCTCAGAAGTAGTTCTTCCCGAGCAGATCTATAACGAATTCTCTTCAGGTAAACCAGATGTTAGTTCCATTAGGGACTTTGTTAAGTACATATATGAAAAAGATTCAAAACTCAAATACCTATTGCTGTTTGGTGATGGTTCATTTGACAACCGATCACAAGACAAGGGAAATACTAATAAAATCCTAACATACCAGTCTGTTAATTCTATTGTTGTTAAAGATTCCTATTCCACGGATGATTTTTATGGTTTTTTAGATGAAAATGAAGGTGAAAATATCCAATTCAACAAACTAGATATTGGCATTGGTCGATTGTGTGTAAATACCCTGAAGGAGGCTAATGATGTGGTGAATAAAATTGAATCCTACTTATACCATCAAAATAATAGCAACTGGCGCACCAAAGCTACTTTTATTGGAGACGAAGGAGATGGAAATGTACATATGCGTGATGCTGATCGCCTGACCCAAAAAGTTAATAAGGATCACCCCGAATTCACCCTTACTAAAATCTATTTGGATGCTTATCAAAAAACAATAGTGGCAAATGGCGCCAGATACCCTGAGGTTAATCAAGCTATAAATAACACCATCAATGAAGGTACCTTAATATTTAACTATACGGGTCATGGCGGCGAAACAGGACTGGCTAGCACAAAAATCGTAACCATTCCTGATATTAAGGCTTGGAGCAACTATGATCGCTTACCTCTTTTTGTAACTGCCACTTGCGAGTTTAGTCGCTACGATGACCGGCACAATAAATCTGCCGGAGAATATGTATTACTTAATCCCAATGGAGGCGGTATTGCATTGTTAACAACTACACGAATTGCCTGGTCTAATCAAAATTACGACATCAATAGTAATTTATACAAATACATTTTTGAAAAAGATAGTAATGGTAAAAAGTTGAGGCTAGGAGATATCATTCGTTTAACGAAAGTCGCATCTAATAGTAACATCAACAAACTAAACTTTACCTTGTTAGGTGATCCGGCCCTAAGGCTAAATTACCCGGATAATAAAATCATCACAACTGCCATAAATGAATCTAATAAAACAGCTGCCTGGGACACTCTAAATGCACTGTCGCATGTTAGTATTAAAGGAAAAGTAATGATCCCGGAACAATCAGGCTTGATGTTTGAGAACGGCACGGCTTCTGTAAAAGTATTTGACAAACCTGTAACTATTCGAACTCTGGGAAATGGAGGCAATACTCCCTTTGAATATGAATCCTATGAAAACAGGATTTTTACTGGTGACGTAGCTATAGAAGATAGTACTTTCCAGGTTGATTTTATTGTCCCAAAAGATATTCGATACAACATAGATTATGGAAAAATAAGTTTCTTTGGAATAGACTCTGATAATAATTATGCTATTGGTGCTAATACATCGGTGTTAATTGGAGGCATGACAAATAATCCCCCAACAGACAATGACGGTCCTACTATTAAAGCAAAAATTAATAATACCAACTATATAAATGGGATCACTACAAGTAGCAATCCCTTGCTTACAATAGATCTATTTGATGACAATGGAATCAACACAAGTGGCGCAGGTATCGGACATGATATAACACTTGTAATCAATAATGATCGCTCTAACACTTTCGTACTTAATAAATACTATATTGCTTCGACTGGGAGTTATCAGCAAGGCTTGCTCAACTACCAATTAAACAATTTGGAGGAAGGAACACAGACTATAACTATCAAAGCTTGGGATAACTTAAACAATTCTTCTACAATTGATATGAATATTGAAGTCGTTAACACAGGTAGCCTTGCATTAAAAAACAGCTTCTTAAGTCCTAATCCAGTCACTGCCGGACAAACACTCACGATAGGTTTTGAACACGATGCACCCAATGAATTGATACAAGTAAAACTATCATTATATACGTTAGATGGTCAACTAATTGATGTGCATAAAAAATCAGTCCCATCATTGGGATTTGCCGTCAATCCATTCTCTTATCCAATACCAGCCACTCTTGGACAAGGTCTATACCTAGTAAAATGTGAATGTCAAACTAACGGGAATCAAACCGGCCATTTCTCAAAAAAAATAGTCATTCTTAAATAATAAATACTAAACTTTGCAGTTTAGAAATATACTTGATCATCAGATCACGTTAAACTTGAATTGATTAATTTTTTAAAGGAATATATCAACATGAGAGGTAAATATCTATCAACCTTTGCACTATTTTTTTTGATTAGCTTACAATGTACAACAATTGTGGCGCAAGGGAATTCTGAGGACAAACCTAGAGCTATTTCAACAGCAGTACCTTTCCTAACCATTTCACCGGAATCCCGCGGTGGAGGTATGGGGGATGCCGGTGTAGCTTCTTCGCCTGATATGAACTCACAATACCTTAACCCAGCTAAATATGCCTTCATTGAAGGTGATATGGGTGCTTCGGTATCGTTTACACCATGGCTCAGAAAACTGGTAAACGATATCAACATGTTTTATGGAGCATATTACATTCGATTGGATAAAATGCAGACAGTAAGTGCTTCTATCCGTTATTTTGACCTTGGAGACATAGCATACACTAATTTAGAGGGAGGTGTCATTAACAACGGTAAACCCAATGAGTTTGCCATTGACGCAGCCTATTCCCGTGTCTTATCCGATAAAGTATCAGGAGCTGTCGCATTTCGTTACATCCGGTCGGACCTGACCAATGGTTATACCGGAAATGATTATAATGATCCTGGAAGCGCCTTTGCTGCGGACATTGCATTTTATTATAAAACACGAACCAAAATCGGTAAGAAAAAGTCTGATATTAGTGCCGGGGTAAACATTTCAAATATTGGATCAAAAATCAGTTATGATGGTGGTATCAATAAACAGTTCCTACCAACAAACTTAAAAATTGGAGCCGGATATGCGACCGAGATTGATCGGTACAATTCCATCGCTTTTGTTCTTGACTTCAATAAGCTCCTAGTTCCTACACCCCAAATACTGGAGGAAGGAGAAGAGGATCCCAATAAAGATATTTCAGTTATGTCCGGGATTTTCAAATCATTTGGTGATGCTCCCGGTGGTTTCCAGGAAGAGTTACAAGAGATCAATGTTTCAGTAGGTGCTGAATACTGGTATAACAAGCAATTTGCAATGCGAGCCGGATATTACCATCAGCATGAAAATAAAGGAAACCGCAAATATGCCACAGCAGGATTAGGTCTTAAATTCACCATGTTTACATTGGATGCTTCTTATATCATACCTGTTGTGCAAGGCAATGCACTAGCAAACACCATGCGCTTTTCATTATCATTTGACTTGGACGAATTAAGAAAATAATCTAACAAATTGATTGATGATGAAGATTCGTGTAGGTTTTGGTTACGATGTTCACAAATTGGGAGAAAAGGAAGAGCTTTGGTTAGGCGGAATTCAGGTACCACATACAAAAGGCAGCATAGGCCATTCGGATGGAGATGTGTTGATACATGCCATATGCGATGCTTTGTTGGGTGCAGCTAATCTAAGAGATATTGGTTATCATTTCCCGGATAATGATCCATCATTAAAAGGGATTGATAGTAAAATATTACTTACCAGAACAATTGATATTATTCGTGATCGCGGCTTTGAGATTAGTAATATTGATTCGACCATTGCCCTGCAACAACCCAAGGTTAAAGATCTCATTCCGATGATGCAGGAAACACTGGCAAATGTCTTAAAAATTGAGATTGAAGACATCGCCATTAAAGCAACCACGACTGAAAAATTGGGCTTTGTAGGAAAGCAGGAAGGGATTGCTGCTTATGCTACTGTGCTTATCGCAAAATAGAAAACCATTCACATCTTATAAAATGATCAGGAGAACTTTTAAGTTCTCCTTTTCGTTTTTAAAGCATTAATGCACATCAAAAAACAGTTACAATGCTGAATGACCAATTGAACAAAAACACAGCTGTATTAGTCTATTTCTCACACGAAGCTTGTAATGTATGCAAGGTATTAAAGCCCAAAGTTGAAGTTTTACTGGCTGAACAATTTCCGAAGATGAAAATGCTATATGTGAATACTCACCAACAACCTGAGATTGCCGCCCAATACCAGGTTTTTACAGCACCCACAATATTGATTTTTTTTGAAGGGAAAGAGCATTTTCGCTTTAGCAGGAATGCGAGTATTGGACAGCTAAAAGAAGCCATAGAAAGGCCTTATTCAATGCTTATATAGAGTAAAAGGGAGTACTCCGAAAAGACACTCCCCTTTATCAAACACACCACCAGTAAAAAATTATTTAAATAACTGATCAATCATTGAATCATCAGTTAGATTCGGCAAGGTTACTTTTAATTCCGGATTTGCAGCCATCGCCCGTTTAATTGCGAAAATAGCCTCATCATTGCGCGCCCAACTGCGACGTGAAATACCATTATTCACATCCCATAACAGCATATTTCTTAAGCGACGATCAGCATCATCAGATCCATCAATGACCATTCCAAATCCACCATTCATCACTTCGCCCCAACCTACACCACCTCCGTTGTGAATAGATACCCAGGTGGCACCTCTGAAGGAGTCTCCAATCACATTCTGCACCGACATATCAGCCGTGAATCGTGATCCATCATAAATATTAGATGTTTCACGGAATGGACTATCGGTTCCTGATACATCATGGTGATCGCGACCCAATACAATCGGTGCTGAGATACGCCCTTCTTTAATAGCTTGGTTAAAGGCAGCAGCAATTTTAATACGACCATCAGCATCGGCATATAAAATACGTGCCTGCGAACCAACTACCATCTTATTTTTTCCTGCTTCTTTTATCCAGTGGATGTTATCAGCCATCTGCTGTTGAATTTCGGCAGGTGATTCTTTTTTTAATTCTTCCAGAGCATCGGCTGCAATCTGATCGGAAATTTCCAGATCTCTCGGGTCATTGCTGGCACACACCCAACGGAATGGTCCAAATCCATAATCGAAACACATAGGTCCCATAATATCCTGCACATAGGAAGGATATTTGAAGTCACCTTTTTCATTCAATATATCAGCTCCGGCACGACTGGACTCTAACAAGAACGCATTTCCATAATCGAAGAAATACATACCATTAGCCGTACATTTATTAATAGCAGCCACATGACGACGCAAACTTTCCTGTACTTTTTCTTTGAAGAGCTCCGGTTCTTCAGCCATCAGTCGATTGGACTCCTCAAATGAAACACCCGCCGGATAATAACCACCAGCCCAGGGATTGTGCAAAGATGTTTGATCCGAACCCAATTCCACCTGAACACCTTCTTTGGCAAATTTCTCCCACACATCAACCACATTGCCCTGGAAAGCGATGGAAACCGTTTCTTTACCTGTTCTGGCTCTCTCAACCCGCTTTACCAGCTCATCCAGATCATCAATCACCTCATCCACCCAACCTTGTGAATGACGGGTATGTGTTGCTTTAGGATTCACTTCAGCCGTCACACTCACGCAGCCTGCAATATTTCCGGCCTTAGGTTGTGCTCCTGACATTCCACCCAAACCGGCAGTGACAAATAGCTTTCCTCGCAAATCACTATTCCCATCAGAAATTTTACGGCCGGCATTCATCAATGTAATCGTGGTACCGTGCACAATTCCCTGAGGACCGATGTACATAAATGAACCGGCTGTCATCTGACCATATTGTGAAACACCCAATGCATTGAATTTCTCCCAATCATCCGGTTTTGAGTAATTCGGAATCACCATCCCATTGGTCACCACAACGCGGGGCGCATCTTTATGAGATGGATACAATCCCATGGGATGACCACTGTACATCACCAATGTTTGCATATCGGTCATGGTAGCCAGGTACTGCATCGTAAGACGATACTGCGCCCAATTCTGAAATACAGCCCCATTTCCACCGTATGTAATCAACTCATGCGGGTGCTGTGCCACAGCGTTATCCAGGTTATTACAGATCATCAACATAATGGCTGCTGCCTGACGCGATTGATGTGGGAACTGATCCAGGTGACGCGCCTTCATCTCATAATCGGGACGCAAGCGGTACATATAAATACGTCCATAAGTATTTAGCTCTGCTAAAAACTCAGGGGCTAATTCAGCATGTTGTTCTTCCGGGAAATAGCGTAAGGCATTCTTCAGTGCCAGCTTCTTCTCCTCTTCGTTCAGTATCTCTTTACGCTTCGGCGCATGATTAATGGCCGCATCATATAATTTTTTGGCAGGTAATACTTCAGGAATACCTTCCAGAATAGCAGATTTAAATTGATCTAACTCCATAACTTATACTTATAGGTGTTAAACGATATTGTTTTGATCGCAAAATACAATGAATAACAAATGACTTCCATGATAAATTATACTTTCAGAAAAAAATTACCGGTCTATCAAGCGCCTGACAAAAAAACGGTGTTAGTCAGACACTGAATTCATTCACGAAGACTATACTTATAACATTCCGTTATCAATGAGAATAATGATGTGTTCAATCATTCGATCATCTCCGGCTTCATCGTACTCCGATTTTAGATTTGAGCCGAAAACACGTGCCACAGACTGCCAGAAGAAAGCTGTGAAACCTCCTTTATATTCTTTGATCAAGGCATAACTGGTATCTCCTGTTTCACGATCGATCAATTTAATAAGCATCCTCCCCTGTGAGAACGTTAACTTACGTAAGGGTTTTTCAAATTCATCAAACAACTCCTTTTCTGCATCTTTCAAAAACTCCTTCCGGGCTTTCTCCCCATCAATCGTTGCCAACTCGTTGTTCATCTTTTGTAATTGAGCTGCCGCCTTACGGGCATAGGGCAGTGTGACTTTCACATTTCGAACCAAACGGGAATAGCGCTTTACCTGCCGTTTGTTTTTAAACCGATAAGGCGGTACTACCGATACCTCCTCCAGATTAATATGCGGTAAGGTATCTCCATCCACAATTCGCTGACGCAGGATGATATTATTTTTAGAGACATCCTCCTGTCCCACTATATTGTCAACCCTCAGGCATATCGCCAATAATAAAAATACAACAGACAATATCCATTGCCTGCAGACAAGAAATGCGCCAATGGCACTTCCCGGCCTGTGAGAATTTATTATTTTTTGATCGCCCCTCGTCATATCACAAATTTACATCGACACCTGTCAAAACAGCAAATTTAAGTTATCCGATAATAACCTGAATTAGCTTCTTAGTCAACCGCAGAATGACTATTTCTTATTTATTCAGCGGTTGACCAGATCGCCTGCCAATTCTTTTTTAGAATCATTCTCTTGTGTGTTTAAAGCTTAATCATGATAGTATCATCTGATATTGTTATTAGTTAGCGGGTGAATTTACACCAGATGGATTAAAAGGACATAAAAAAAGAGGTGAAAGTTTACCTTCCACCTCTATTTCTCTTAGTCATCCGGTGACTATACAAAACAACCTTAAGCCAGCGGATGAATTTAACGGACTATTCCGCCGGCTCAAATGTCAATTGCACTTTATCCGCTTTAACAAAGAATTTTTTAGCGACTTTCTTCACATCCTTAACCGTTAAGTTATTCACAATGGTTTCATAGTTTTCGGGCAGATCACTATTTATACCATGAATATAATAGTTGGAAATCACACCCATCCAGTACCCATTGTTCTCCTTGCTTTCGGCACGTCCTTTCAGGATGTTCTTCGTCACTTTATCCAAATCCTCTTGCGTGGGCCCCTCTTTCATCAGCTTCTCAATTTCAGCATATACCAATGGGGTCAGATCAGAAGCACGCTCCGGATCACAATCAAAACTGATGGAAACAGCACCTTCGGCCTTTGGATAGTGACTGGTAGAAGCGCGCACCCCAACACCATAGGTACCTCCTTCTTTTTCACGGATGGATTCAGTGTAACGCAAATCAAGCACGCCTTCCATCACAGCCATGACCAAGCGGTTAGCCGGTATATAATCCATCTCATCGTTATATTTAATAATAACAGTTGCTTTGGCTTCCTTCATTTTCAACGGAATATTTTTCACCGTTTCCCCTTCCGGAATATTTACTTCGCGATCGATCCAGTTCTCCACACGATTGGAAGATTTCATGTTACCAATGTACTTTGCAGCCATCATCTTCACCTCTTCCTCCGGCACATCCCCAACAATGAAAAACGTAAAATCAGAAGCATCCTGGAAGCGATCCAGGTAGATCTCCTTCATGCGCTGGAACGACATATCATTCAGGAACGACTCATTCATCAAGCGGGCACGCGGATGATAATCAGCCATAATCAAGGTCACACTATCCTGCATAATTTTTTTAGGATTCTCACCCTGATTAGCGATGTAAGCCTTATAGCGTGCCAAAAGTGCATTGTAGGCTTCCTCATCGAAGCGCGGTTGTTCAAATTGGAGATACAACAGTTGCATCATGGTTTCAAAATCCTGTGTGCGACAGCTTCCTCTAAATCCTTCCGATAATCCGTTCAGTGACGGATTCACAGAAGCACTCTTACCGGTTAAAACTTTATTCAGATTAATGGCATCAAACTCACCCACACCATAAGCTCCCATAAACTCAGTAGCCATGGATGCAGAAGGCACATCTTCATCTTTAAACAATGACGATCCACCCTTACTATAGGCATTCAACGCAACCTTCTCTTTATTGTAGCTGGCAAAACGATACACCACTTTAGCCTGGTTCTCAAAGGTCCACTCGACAGCATTCATATCCTCCAAACGCCGTGTTTCCACCACTTTCACCTCTGCCAATTCATCGGCCACCAAAGAAGAAGCCACTACCTCATCGACATAGGCTTCAATAGAGTTATTATTCTCCAATTTTTCGATGATCGCAAATGCTTCCGATTCGCTTAAATGTTTAACACCCTCTTTCCGGGGGCCGTTGATAATAACTACCCGGTTCTCATCGTTCAGGGTAGCAGCTGCCAGAGCTGATAATTCCTCCACGGTAATTTGAGGAATGATTTGAGTGGCAAATTCATATTCGTAGTCAATGCCCGGCATGGGCTCGCCATCTAAATAATATTTCTTGAATTCACTGCAAAAGGCATCGTGCGATGTTTTATCCTTACGCTTCAAGGCATTTTCATAACCGACCAGCATGTTGGTTTTGGCACGTTCCAATTCACCCTTAGTAAATCCAAAACGTTTGGCACGTAGCACTTCGGTTAAAATGCCTGTCAAGGCCAACTCTTCTTCGTTGGTTTTGGCCGTAGCCGATACATAAAAGATATCGGTTCCACGTGTTAAACCACTGAAACCTGCACTGGCATTAATAAAAGGAGGATTACCTTTTTGCAGCAGTTCGCTAACGCGTGTCCGGATCATGGAAGCATAGAGACTCTTAAGTAATCCGTCACGATAATAGACATGATTTTTTTCAGTGGCAGGCGTCGCTTCTGATTTGATATAGATCGCCACACTCGATTGAGTCGCTTCCTGATCAGTAGCCAATACATACAAGGGTTCTTTATGCGCAGGAATATCGACAGCATACCTCTCCAATGGTTTTTTAACCGCCGGTATTTTAGCAAACATTGCTTTCACCTTTTGCTCCATCTCATCCACATCAAAATCGCCTACCATCGCAATGGCTTGCAAATCGGTGCGGTACCAATCGTGGTAAAAGTCTCGTAATGTTTGGTAGTCAAAGTTCTTAATCACCTCCAAATCACCGATCACATCACGTTCGGCATATTTTGAATGATTATAAAGTTCCGGTGCCATCAGGGCACGCATTCTGAAACCTGCATCGCGACGTGTCCGCCACTCTTCTGAGATCACCCCCCGCTCGGCATCGATCTCCTCTTCGGTTAATAAGAGATAATTAGACCAGTCATTCAACACTAATAAGCAAGTATCCATCAGTCCTTCCGGTCCAACAGGTACATTACTGAGGTTGTATACTGTTTCTTCCAGGCTGGTGTAGGCATTGATGTTACGGCCAAAAGCCACACCATGACGCTCCAGGGTATTGATGATCCCTTTACCATGAAAATGTTCGGTGCCATTAAAAGCCATGTGTTCCAGGAAGTGCGCCAATCCATTCTGTTCCTCTTTTTCCAGGATAGCCCCTACGTTTTGAATGATGTAAAAGCTGGCCCGCTCCTTGGGCTCCTCATTGTGACGAATGTAATAAGTCATGCCATTTTCCAGCACCCCCATCCGCACAGCCGGGTCAATCGGCATTGGGGCTGTTAAATCGGCCTGCCCCCAGGCCATACTCCATGACAAACATAGAGCAGTTAATCCAAAAATTAATTTATACATAACGGTTAGTTTATAAGATTTTCGAAAGTAATAAAATGCAACTAAATATAAACCACTTTAACTCAATTTTAACAATTCAAACGAGTCCTACGCAGATAACCAATTGGTATCCTATACTAAGACACTTCATTTGGAAAATAGGGTGACGTGCGTCTTATTTTTTTCTATCCTATAACAAATGTGGTTTGACACAGATGCCTATGATTTTTTTTGATTGTCATGATTTACCTTTTTGATTATCCACCTGAATCATCATCCCAATAATTAACGGGATCAGCGTCTTTTTATCTATTAAAGATCAAGTTATCCGCACGTCAATAGGGCCACTAAGAGAATCCTTTCCTTTCAACTTACAGTGTAAACAGGCTCCTTTTTTCAACTGAAACCCCATGTACGAGGTTGATAACACTTCTGCGAAGCATCTTGCCCCATCGTCCCTGTATTTACCCTTTCTTTTTCAAAAGTCATCCAATTTACATTGTTGATAACTTTTCCGGCCTAAAAAATGGCTTATCTACTCGGTTGATGCCCCTTCTTTTTATAAGAAAGGTGTATCTACTTTGTATTTGACCGTTTCAGCGAAAAAAATGAGGCAATGACATTGTCCCTTGGTTTAAGCGCAAAATGGCGTTTTCAAATAAAAAGATGCTCAAAAATTAAACTCCAAAGAAAAAACAACTTGAATGTTACGCAAGATCTTTTTAACTTGACTAGTGTAATTAACCAGTAAAAAAAAACACCTATGATCCCTAAAATTGTACAACGCACAAGGAATGCCGAAATTAATACGGTAGCCACCCGGATTTATGCCGATCTCTCGCAACGCGATTTCACCACAGATCCTTACATGACCACCCAAATTGCAGCCCTGCATGGCAATAATGAAATGATGAAGCAAGCCCTTAATGAAAACTCTACAGGATCGACATTGGCCCCCAAAGATGAAAAAAGGGATGCTTCGTTAAGAGTCATTTATTACGAAGTACAGGCCAAAACCCATTGGCCGCTGGAAAGCATTAAAAAAGATGCTTTAACGGTGATGGATGTTTTGGATAATTATGGAATTGATACCGCGGGTCTCTCCTACGCGGATGAAAGTGCCAACATCAATGCTTTGCTCGAAGATTTCAAGAAGATAGCTATTGCAACGGCCATTCAAAACTTACCCGGCCTGGAGGAATTAATCACGGTGTTGCAAAATGACCAAAAAGATTTTGAGACAGCCTATTTGCAGGCCGTGGATCAAAAGCTGGAGAATAAAAAACTGGCATCGGCTACCAGCCTGAATAAACTATTGTGCAAACAGATTAATGATGGCCTGGTAGTCTATCTCAATGCCATGGCTTTGGCTCAGCCAGCTACTTATAAAGCCTGTGCGGAAGTGGTGGCTGTAATTATTGATGAGAATAACCGAAGGGTCCGTAACCGGCTTCGGGAAAAAGAAACTGTTGGTTCGAATTAATGCGCGTTTATTCCCCAGGAGGAAGCCTGTGGATATCTGACCTTAATATTGAAGGGGTGACTAAAACATTACTGTTTAGTCACCCCTTCAATAAAAATATTATCTGAGTCACCCGTTCAGTATTCAGCGGGTGACTAAGTAATGATTGTCTGAGTCACCCACTGAATAAGAGGCTGAAGCCTGGGGATATCTCTTACTTCTGACTTAATAACTGCTGCATCTGCACCCTTACTTGCTGCTGCAAATTGGCATTAGCCACCCCTTTGCCCAGCACCGCTTTGGCTTTGTCAGCTTGGCCGTTTTTGGTATAAAGATCCGCTAACAAGAAATACGTGTCTACATAATCAGGATGCAATTTCAAAACGCTTTCCAATGTTCTTAAGGCTTGTTGCTTCTGACCTTGTGCAAACAGATAGTAACCGTAGGTATATCCATATTTGGGATTATCATTTTGTAATTCCCAGGCTGTCTGAGCAAACCCCAATGATTCTTTGGGATTTTTCGGTGCCACCAACACACTCAGGTTAAACGCCGCCACAGCCGATTCTTCATTAATGGCCAATACTTTTCGATACATCTTCTCGGCTTCATCCATTTTACCCATTTCGCCCAATAACAAGGCATAATTGAGATTAGTCGCTTCATTCTCCGGATCAACTTTAATGGCTTTTTTGAATTGCTGCTCCGCTTTCTCTGGCTGGCCGGTCATGGAATGAATCAAACCACTATTCACAAAAGCCCCAATATTTTCAGGATAAATTTTAGAGCTATTGTCAAAATGAGTGAGCGCCTTGTCGAAATCATTCCGGTTGAAATAATAATTCCCCAAAGCGGCATGGGCTGCCCAGTCATCCGGACGTGATGTACGAGACGTAATGTATTCATTCAATGCTTTGGTATAGGACGGCGTACGTTTACCCTCCAGTAATTCATCGGGCAAAGTCGATAAAGCCTCAGCTGTTAAGACGCGTACCAACCGGTAATCATCACTGGTGAGCGGCAATAAACTATCCACCATACCTGGCAATTGCTGGTAAGAGAACGATACCGCTGCCGAGGCACGCACCAATGGCGAATCATGCTTCAAGGCACGGTAGACGGTAGGCCATTTTTTCGTATTCTCACAATTCTGCAACAAGCGGATCATCGAATTGGTGAATACCTCATCAAATTTCCCCTCATCCACAAACGCTAACATCTGCTCCAGGTTCTTCCAATTATTATCACGGGCCTGGCGCATCAATCGCCCACGTATTAATAATTCATCCTGATGTTTTGTTTTATTCCATTTCACCAGGTGTTGATTGGCCCAGTCAGGCGTTTTATCAGTGTGACAAATATTACAGGAATTAGGCGAACCAAACTCTTTGGTGGCCAAGGGAGCCGGTGGACGCATGGAATGATCGCTGCGATGCATCCGCGCAAATTCGGTCATTGGCATGTGACACGAGATACACCTGGCCCCTTCCGAGTCAACAGGGTGATGTGCATGGGCCTCCACATTCGTGGCAATATCACTGTGACAAGACGCACAAGCATCATTGAAATTTTCATTCTTAAACCGGTAACGCCCGCTGGACGTGTGACAATGCACACAATCCAACTGCCCCGACTGGGTACATCCACTCATCATCCAGGTGGTATGTGTATAATTTTCACCCAGGTCGCGTCCATCAGGATAGAAGTCGCGGCTTTCAAGGGTCGTTAAATTATAATGATCAAAGAAGCGCTCACCCGGAGGAAACGAAGAAGTAATCGGACTCATCTTAGCATGACAAGGCGCACAGGCATCATTTTGCTGCTCATGGGTAAAGGTGCTGGTGACAATCAGTTTCAAATCTTCCGGTACATTGCCTTCACCGGCTTCCATGCACACCCGCACGTGCTCGGCACTGGGGCCATGGCAGGTTTCACAATTAATTCCATTCTCTTTCCAGCTGGATTGATAAGAATTAGAAGCCAAATTAAAATTATTCTCCAACTGACTGACGTGACAACTGTAGCAGGATGTATTATAGGTAAATCCAATGTGTTTCCAGGGCAGGGCTTCATCATCACTGCCTTCGGTGAAATGGCGCATGGCACTTTGGGGATTGTTATACCATTCTTTTTTATTGAGATCATAAGCCAGTGGTAACACTTGCAAGCGCCCTTTTTCAAAGGGTGTTAAGAAGTAATACACATTTTTACCCCCCAATGCGATAGTAGCGGTATATTCTTTCTTTCCTTCCGGACCAAGCTCAATAAACACCAAACTATCCTGCTGAATCTCCACATGAAAAAGCGAACTATCCACAGCAATTTCAGGGCATTGTGCCAACACTGTGTTCTTAACAAACTCCGGCGTCATATTCTGCATGGCCAGGCCATGATGTGAATCACCCCACAGTTCATAAAAGCGTTCGTGACACTGCTTACAGCCTACCGATCCATAATAATCCGCTTCACTTTCCGCGGTTTGATTACCCCCTGTAAACAAGGGTAAGGCCACCCATATAATGCCTGCCACAGCAGCTAATATGACAACGAGCACAATTCCTTTTCTTTTCATTCTGATGATGTATTTGATATTATATTTTTCCGGATGACGGACTACCCAATTTCTTTTCTAAATCTCTAACGCAGCAATTTAGGATTTATTCCATAATGTGTGACGTAAGGAAAATTCAAAAATATTCAATGATGTACGTGATTTCACTTCCGTCTTATAAACCGCTTGATAAAACCAATTCAGGTTAGTCTCCCAACGCGTATTAAATTGATAGCCCAATCCAACCCCGTATCGGCCACGTTCAATGCGGGCATCCGTCTCCGATTTCTTTATCACATTCATATTCCATTCGGCAGAAAGGGCATAATACATTGCCTTAGGCTGAACTGGTTTCCCATTAAAACCACTTCGAGCGCTAACCCGATATCTTAAACGTGTTGAGAAATCCGTTTCAGAATCACCTTTCACTTTAAATAAGCGCTCTTCCAAACGAAGGCGCTGTTTGATGACCATAGCCTGCAATAAAGAAAGGCGCACATGCAATGATTGATGGGGCCGGTATTCATGACGTACGGATTCATCCATATCCACATGGTTATACATAAATCCTAAATCAACGGCACAACGGTCGGATAATTTACGTTCCAGGCTCCCTCTGATACCGTAGCGCATCCAGTCGTTACTGCCAAAACCAATATATGGCCCGGCATCAAGGCCTAATTTGTAAAACTCATTAAATCGGATTGATTCTTTATACAAAACCCGTATTTCAGCATTTTGCGAATGTAGGATAACAGGAAATCCCACACAACATAGAAATAAAAAAAGCAAGTACCTTCTCATACCGTCAACCCAACGAACTTTAAATTGTTATAAAGAAAAAGCGAATATACGAAAACCGCACAGATTCTAGAAAAAGGAAAATTCAGAGCTATGGTTGAATCACATTATCCATTCATAATCATTGGTGGCAGCATCACTGCTTATAGTGCCATCAAAACATTCAGAGAGTTTGATAAAGACACGCGCATCTTACTGGTTTCGGGTGAAGATCGGCTGCCTTACAAGCGTACTAAAATTAACAAACACATTATTCGTGGCTTCGATAAAGAAGAGTTTCGATTGGCTGATGAAAAATGGTATGCCCAAAACAATGTGGATTTATTACTGGATTGGGTCGTGAATCTAAATCCCGATGATAAAACGATATCCACCAAAGGCAAACATCAGTTCACCTTTGGCCGGCTGCTCATAGCTACCGGCGCAACTTCTGTTATCCCACAAATATCAGGACTCACTTTAAATGAATACCACAAAGTTCAAAATGCCATTGATGTTGAAAAGTTGATTGCCACCTCCAAAGAAGCGCACGCCTTCCTCATCATCGGTGCCGGCGTGGAGGGCATTGAAACAGCTGATCAGCTTGTTCGCAAAGGGAAAAAAGTAGTGATTGTAAATCGCCTCCCTCATCCCATGCAGAAACTTTTCCCGGCCTCCATTACGGATATCTTAAAAACGGAAATGAAGAAAAAAGAGGTGGAATTTATTGGAGGTATTAACATATCGTCGGTGCATAAAAATCAGAAAGGCCGGTATGAGGTAGTCATAAAAGGACAATCCTACGTATTTGATGCCTTAGTAGCTTGCGCGGGTGCCATTCCGAATATAACATTGGCCACTGAAGCCGGACTCGAAACGGATCGCGGTATTGTTGTTAATAAATGGCTTCAAACATCGCATCCTCATATTTATGCTGCAGGGGATGTATCGCAACACCCCGGTGGTTATATCTCAGGTCTTTGGCACGCAGCCGAATATCAAGGAAAAATTGTCGCTCAAAATGTCAATAATTATTACATGAAATTCGAGGCGCCTCCTTTCCGTCTTAAAACCGAAGTTTTCAACCTGTTTCTGTTTTCAGCAGCTTATGAGTCAGTGATACCTGATGAAATGGAAATTATTAATGAAGAAGCAGGCGATGTGCAACGTATATTTTATTTTAAAGATGACAAATTAAAAGCAGCAGTGATGATAAATGATGGCGAGCGGGCTAAAACCTATCAACTGGCTCTGATGGAAGAATGGAGCCTGGAAAAGATAAAAAATAAAATACCGCTTCAACCACCGATGGCCTTTAGCTTTTCGCCTTCAAAATAATGAATTACCCCCCGTTTCGATCAAATAAAGAAGAAGGATCATTTTTTTAGATCAATAGGCTTATTAAATTCGCGGCCAGAAGAAGAACACATACCTAAAAATAAACCTATTCAACAATGATCAAAACGATTGAAACAGGCGTTTTTTCAGAGATTGGAGATTTAGAAGGCGTTATTTTACATACGCCGGGTAAAGAGGTGGAGAACATGACTCCCTCCAATGCCGAGCGCGCGCTTTACAGCGATATCCTAAACCTCTCGGTAGCTGTTGAAGAATATCAACAGCTGGAAGGCGTTTTAAGCCGGGTAACCCAAACCTACCAGATTAAAAACTTGCTGGCGGAGATATTGGAGCATCCAAAAATCAGGCTTAGCCTTATTGAAAAGATCTGTGCTTTTGAGCAAGTATTGAACATTAAAGAAGATCTTTTAGATTTATCATCGCTAGAGTTAGCACGTCAGTTGATTGAGGGCGTAGTCTTGAAAAAAGATTCATTGACCACCTTCCTGGCCGATGATCGATACTCCTTGCGTCCTTTGCATAATTTCTTTTTCACCCGTGACGCCAGTGTGACAATGGGTGATAAAGTATTAATCTCTAAAATGGCCAATCGCATCAGAGAGCGTGAAGCCATCGTGATGGAAGCTATTTTCAATCACTCACAGCATTTCAAAACAACCACTGTTAATCCGTTGAATTTTTACAACGTCGGTACAGAAACAACCATTGAAGGTGGAGATGTTTTGATTGCCCGTAATGATGTTACGGTAATCGGAAGCAGTGCCCGGACAACTACGCAGGGAATTGATTTTATTGTGAATCAGTTGAAGCACAAAAAAGAGCGTCAGTATGTGGTGGTTCAGCAATTACCCCATACGCCTGAATCCTTTATCCACCTGGACATGGTGTTTACCTTCCTGGATAAAAATGCGTGTATGGTGTACGAACCGCTGATTATGAAATCGAGCAAATACAGCACGATTCTTATCACTGTTGATAATGGCGAAGTGGCTTCCATTGAGAAAAAAGATAACCTGGTTGCGTGCCTAAAAGAATTAGGCATGGATCTGAAACCAATTTATTGCGGTGGATCCAAAGATATTTGGGTACAAGAGCGCGAACAATGGCACAGTGGTGCTAACTTTTTCGCCATGGGACCAGGTAAAGTATTAGGTTATGCCCGTAATGTGCATACCATGGAGGAAATGAATAAAAATGGTTTTGAGATTATCCGGGCCAATGATGTGATTTCCGGCAAAATTAATCTGAAAGACTACGAAAAATATGTGGTGACCATTGGTGGATCAGAATTATCCCGTGGGGGCGGTGGTGCCCGATGCATGACGATGCCAGTGCGTCGCAAACCGGTTAAATGGTAATAATTATAACTATTCAGGGGGTGACTAAGAACGTAATTCTTTAGTCACCCCCTGAATACTTTTCTTAAACTACCCCACCAATTTCTGAACCAATTCAGAAGCTTCTTTAAGCGTAATGGCTGAATACACTTTCAGTCCCGACTCATCAATAATTTTCTTTCCCCCTTCGGCATTGGTACCTTGAAGTCGGACAATAATTGGCACAGAAATCTCACCAATCTTATTGTAAGCTTCCACCACACCTTGAGCTACGCGATCGCATCGCACGATCCCCCCAAATATATTGATCAGGATGGCCTTTACATTTTGATCATTCAAGATAATTTTAAGCCCTGCTTCAACCGTTGTGGCATTGGCACCCCCACCTACATCTAAAAAGTTGGCTGGTTCACCACCCGATAACTTAATAATATCCATTGTTGCCATGGCTAATCCGGCCCCATTCACCATACAACCCACATTACCATCTAACTTCACAAAATTCAGGTTACTCTTTGCTGCTTCAGTCTCAGCTGAATCTTCTTCATTCAAATCACGCATCGCTTCATAATCGGGATGCCTGAACAAGGCATTATCATCCAGGTTTACTTTGGCATCCACAGCTAAAATAAGATGATCAGAAGTTTTTAATACCGGATTGATTTCAAACATAGAAGCATCCGTTCCTAAATACGCTTTATAAAGTGCATTCACGAACTTAACCATCTCCTTGAAGGCCTTGCCTGACAATCCTAAATTAAAAGCAATTTTACGCGCCTGAAAGGGTTGCAGACCGATTCCCGGCTCTACCTCTTCCTTATAAATCAGTTCCGGTGTTCTTTCAGCAACTTCTTCAATATCCATTCCTCCTTCAGGCGAATACATGATGATGTTACGTCCTGTTTGACGGTTCAACAATACACTCATGTAATATTCTTCCGTCTCAGTTTCGCCGGGATAATAGACATCCTGTGCAATGAGTACCTTATGTACCACTTTACCTTCAGGTCCTGTTTGATGGGTGACCAGCGTCATCCCCAGAATATCACTGGCTCGTTCTTTTACTTCCACCAATGATTTTGCGAGTTTTACACCGCCTCCTTTACCACGGCCTCCAGCATGAATCTGCGCTTTAATAACCCACCATCCGGTACCGGTTTCTGCTTGTAATTGTTTGGCTGCCTCAACAGCCTTTTCGGGGGTATCGGCAATGATGCCTTCTTGTATGGAGACACCAAATGATTTTAAGATTTCTTTTCCTTGGTATTCGTGAATATTCATATTAAGGGATTTTGTTTATTGCATTTATGCTGAATTATGCATGCTTCTTTCAACAATTATATTTAAAAACAGGAATAGTGCTATTTTTGTTGTCAAAATCGGGAAGAATGAGAAAACTAAAGAATAAAGAATTAAACCGTTTAACGGTGGATGAGTTTAAAACAACGGATAAAACTCCGCTAACCGTTATTTTAGATAATGTAAGAAGCCTGAATAATGTAGGATCAGTCTTCCGTACTTCCGATGCCTTATTGGTGGAAAAAATTATTCTTTGTGGCATCACGGCAACGCCTCCTCACAATGAAATACGAAAAACAGCACTGGGTGCGGAAGAGACAGTGGAGTGGGAATATTTTGAGAAGACTGAAGATGCCGTTACTCAACTCAAACAACAAGACTATACGATTTGTAGTATTGAACAAGTGGAAAATAGCACTTCCCTACTGAATTTTGAGCCTTCAAAAGAAAAAAAATATGCTATCATTTTGGGAAATGAAGTAAAAGGTGTTCAGCAAGAAGTTATCAACATGAGTGATGTGTGCATTGAAATACCCCAATTTGGAACAAAACACTCGTTTAATGTATCAGTGACTGCAGGTATTGTATTGTGGGAGTTATTCAGGAAGCTATCACAATAACTTTATTCACGGGATGACTAACACTACTTTTTGCTAGTCATCCCGTGAATAAACAAAAAAAGGGTGATCAAATGATCACCCTTTCTTGTATATCAGTATGTGTAATAATTACTGAACGATTGATTTGAAAGTAGCATCTTCGAAGAATTTACCGAATTCCAAATCTTTTACTGCGTAAGCTTTGTATTTAGCATCCAACTCAGTGGCTTTACGCAAGTTGTCGAACAACAAGTCGTTTTCACCAGTTCTGGCACCAACAATAGCTTTCAGGTAATATTTGAAACCATTTTCCAAAGTGTTAGCATTCAAAGTAGACAATGCAGCGTCATATTTACCTGCTAATATTTTAGCTAGACCAGCATTACAAGCAGTACTGTTACCAAAGTAACGCACAGCAGCATCATAATCACCTTTGTGAATAGCAACTATACCTAAGTTGTTGTCCAACTCAGCACCTGCACCAGCAGCAGCTCCGAAGAACTCTTCAGCTTTCGCCAAGTCACCTTCACGAAGAGCAATAACACCTAAGTTATTTTGAACTTCAGCAACACCACCTTTTACAGAGTTAGCTTTTTCAAAAGCAGTTTTAGCAGCCGCTAAGTCACCTTTTTGGTAGCTAGCAACACCAATGTTGTTCTGAGCTCTCCAACATTTAGGATATTTAGCAGCAGCAGCTTTATAAATAGCTAATTGTTCGTCAACATTTTCAACCAAAGTAGCAGCATAAAGCAACTCTTCAATATTCAACTCAGTAGGATTGTTTTTAGCAAGATCAGAAATCTGCTCATCTGTTTTACCAATTACATCTACGTTAACAGTCATTTTAGAACGACGCAGCTTAGGAAGAATATCATCAGCGATTACTTCGAAAGTTTCTGACATATTCTTGATCTCACGCTCACGTACTTCAGGATCGCTGTACATAGAAAGAACGCGTAGAATCAATTCCTTATCCTGAATGTTAGATTTTTCCATCAACGCTTTGAAACCTTCCCAATCTTCAGGAGTATTCTTCAAGTTGAAGAAAGCCTCTTCTTTAGCACCTTCTACTTTTGCTTTTTTCAATTCGCGAGATAAATACTTCTTAGCTACCTCTTCACGTTTAGAAGCCAGTCTGGTATTCAAGTCAGTTGGTCCGTCAGGTGATGCATAAGCAGAAATATCAACACCTTTGAATTCTCTGTTTTCAGCAGCCTGAGCGTCTTTGATGAAATCTTTCAATATAGCGATCTCTTCTTTTCTTAACTCAGTACCACGGATGTTAGCCTGCTGAATCAAGAAAAAGATGTCAGCCATTTTTTCTTCCGGAATAATTCTCTGGAAGCTATCATCTCCAATAGCCGCCAATGCACCTTCGTCTTTTACTAAAGCAGAAGTTGAAACCACACCGTCAGCGATTTTTTGAGGATCGAAATCAGCAGTGTTTTCACCTTTGGTAGCTTTAATGCGAACTACTAAATCAGACACTTTCATGTTGGCATTGTAAGGTACAGAACCATTGTAAGTGAATGAACCACCGTTCAAATACGAAATCGCTTTATCATTACCTTCAACATCTTCGCCTTGTAAACGATAAGATGGGAAAGCAGTCTCGCCTCCTTCATACACTAATACAGGAGTAGCTTCCAACACAACTTTTTTGTCGAAGAATTTCTCAGGAATCTGAACTTTTACTTCAACATCAACTTTGCCGGCATGAGCTTCAAGTACTTCAGGATTAACTGTATACTTAACAGCCTCGGCTTTTTGTTTCATCTTATCCAACCCAGCACAACTCGCCATAACAACAGCAAGGGCCAAGGATGCAAAGAGGTTGATTCTTGTTTTTTTCATAATGTTTACCCAATTATTTGTTTTTGAACTAAATTCACAGTTGTTCCCTACAAATTTAATAATGTTTTTAAAAAATAAAATACAGCACCGCTATTTATTGCAAATATAGATATTCTCGGATATTTTAAAAAGGAAAATACCAGAGGCTATTTAAATATAGACAATCTTATTGAATTTTTAAACAATAGACCACCTTTCTCACTCTAACAATGACTTGAGGTTGATACATGAAATACCTTTCGGGTAATCGTGACAAATCAAATCAACGAGCTTATTGTACACCTTTTCGTCATTCACATAATCCATGTCATCTACATCTAACAATAAAACATACAACTCCGGATACTCTTTAAAAAACTGAAAATAACCCGATTGGATACTTAGCAAATAATCAGTATCAATCGTTTTTTCATAGTCCCGTCCACTTTTAGCAATCTCTTCAACAAATGCTTAGCGTTCATTATCATTATAAAAACACGATAAGAATGGATTATCTTCACATACTACTTAGATCGTTTTAATATAAATGATGCTTCTTCTGAAGCTTGTTCTCTTTAATTTTACCTATACTCCATCCTATCAACATTCCACAAACCCACCCCAAGATGGCACCTCCCAGAATATTCTCATTCTCCATCAAATACATAACTAAAGCCCCAATTACAACGCCAACACCAATCCCGGTAAATATATAGGCAGCAGCTGTACGGCCTTTGGCTACCATCCCATGCTGATGCTTCAAATGAGATTGAGTCTTACTCACCCAATTTTCAAACTTCTTCTGCACCGATAAATCCGGACCAAAAAGAGTTGTGATATCTTCAATATGGCTGCCCCCTTCATCGTGTAACATTCTACAATCGGGACAAGTTTCTTTTTGATGATGCAATACATCAATCAAGCGTGGTAGTACTTCCAGCCCCATTGACCTTACCTCAGCTTTAGGAACCTGCTCTAATTTAGCATTTAATATTTGAATGACCTCTTTTGCTTCCATTAATCTACAACTGTTAAGGGATTAGAACATATTCACAACCTTATTTATAATGATTGAAATGTAATAAAGTTTATGCAGGCTACAAAAAAGGCCTTCGTCACCGAAGGCCTTTTCATCAGAATATATTTAACACATATTATTCTTGTGTTTTTGGCTTACGCTCAGGTCTTGGCAACAACACCTTGCGCGACAACTTCAATTTACCGGAACGCTGATCAACTTCAATCAACTTCACTTCCACTTCCTGACCTTCTTTCAAAGCATCTTCAACTTTTTCAAGACGCTTCCATTCGATCTCTGAAATGTGTAATAAACCATCTTTACCAGGTAAAATTTCAACAAATGCACCAAATGGCACAATTGATTTCACTTTACCAGTATACACAGTACCTACTTCAGGAACAGCAGTAATAGCATTAACACGGGCCAACGCGTTATCAATGGCTTCTTTGTTATCAGCTGAGATATCAACTTTACCAAAGTTACCTTCTTCCTCAATCACAATGATAGCACCTGTAGTGGCTTGAATTTCCTGGATAATCTTTCCACCAGGTCCGATTACCGCACCAATCATGTCCTTAGGTATCTTGATAGATACAATACGTGGAGCATGTGGTTTGTAATCTTCACGTGGCGCAGGCATGGTCTCTATAATTTTACCAAGAATATGCAAACGACCTTCACGTGCCTGATTTAACGCTTTATCCAATACTTCGTAGGATAATCCGTCAACTTTGATATCCATTTGAACAGCTGTAATACCATCCTCAGTACCCGTCACTTTAAAATCCATATCACCCAAGTGATCTTCATCACCCAAGATATCAGACAATACAGCAAATTTATCAGATTTTTCATCTGTAATCAGTCCCATAGCAATACCAGAAACTGGTTTCTTAAGAGGCACACCAGCATCCATCAGCGCTAATGTTCCAGCACATACAGTCGCCATTGAAGACGAACCATTGGACTCTAATATATCAGAAACAATACGCACTACATATGGAAATTCCTTTGGCATCATACCTTTTAAAGCGCGAAGTGCCAGGTTACCATGCCCGATTTCACGACGGCCAACGCCACGAGACATTCTGGCATCACCGGTAGAGAATGGTGGGAAGTTGTAATGCAATAGGAAACGATCGTAACCTTTACGCATCACATCATCCACAATCTTCTCGTCCATTTTGGTACCTAAGGTAACAGTCGTTAGCGATTGTGTTTCGCCACGTGTAAATACAGCTGAACCATGAGGTCCCGGCAAGTAATCTACTTCACTCCAGATCGGACGAATCTCGTCAGTCTTACGACCATCTAAACGAACCGCTTCATCCAATACCACACGGCGTACAGCTTCTTTCTCTACATCGTGATAATATTTTTTAATCAAGGTCAATGGAATGGTAGCAGGCTCCTCAACATCTTGTGGATAGTTTTCCTGGATGTACTCGGTACGAACTGCTTCGAACCCATCAATACGTTCATGTTTATTTGGATTGGCAGAAGCTGCTACTTTATAAACTTTATCATAGGTAGCTTTCATAACATGCTCACGTAACTCATCATCGTTTTCTTCGTGACAGTATTCACGCTTCACAGTTTTACCTAGGGCTTCCATCATTTCGATTTGGGCCTGACACTGTACTTTAATAGCGTCGTGAGCCACTTTCATGGCTTCCAGCAATTCAGCTTCGGATACCTCTTCCATTTCACCTTCTACCATCATGATGTTCTCAAGGGTAGCGGCAACAATGATATCCATATCAGCTGTCTCTAATTGAGATGCTGTTGGGTTTACAATCAACTTACCATCAATACGTGCAACACGTACTTCAGAAATAGGACCATTAAAAGGAATATCTGATAATACTAAAGCGGCAGAAGCAGCTAAACCAGCCAATGCATCAGGTAAAATTTCTTTATCCGCAGAGATCAGGCTTATATTAACAAAAGTATCAGCGTGGTAATCCTCTGGGAATAGAGGACGCAACGCACGGTCTACCAAACGGCAAACCAATATTTCATAATCAGAAGGACGCGCCTCACGCTTTTGAAACCCACCAGGGAAACGACCAACAGAAGCAAACTTCTCTTTGTAATCAACTGACAACGGCATGAAATCAACATCGGGTTTGGCATCTTTGGCAGATACTACAGCGGCTAAAAGATAGGTCCCTCCCATCTTTACTACCACAGAACCGTCGGCCTGTTTTGCCAATTTACCCGTTTCTATGGTAATGGATCTGCCATCACCTAAATCTATAATCTTCTCAAATGGTTTAATCATGACAATTTTCTTATAACTTATATAACATCCAAAGATATGCAATATCCTCAGATAAAATGACAAATCAGTTTTTTTTTAGTTTCTGCAACTAATAATTTTCCTTTTTTTATATAAAAAAAGGCAATTCTCTACTGAGAATTGCCTTTCTGTACTTTTGGATTATTGCTTACTTACGGATACCCAATTCAACAATAATCTTACGATATCTTTCGATCTCGTTTTTCTTTAAATAATCGAGTAAACTACGACGTTTACCTACCATTTTTACCAAAGCATGCTCTGTGCTATAATCTTTACGATTTGACTTCAAATGTTCAGTCAAATGCGAGATACGGTGGGTAAATAATGCAATCTGGCTTTCTGGAGAACCAGTATCAGTATTCGACTTTCCGTACTTCTCGAAGATTTCTTGCTTTTTTTCTTGTGTTAAGTACATAACGGTATAATTAAATGTATTTTGCGGCGCAAAGTTAATCAATTATATATTGAAAACAACACAAGATCAGGAATTTTTAGTTCCCTCGTTCTTCCGCCATCTTCTCCATTTCCTGATTGAAGATATCCTCAAATTTCTTCTTGTCGTAATCCACTTGCAATTTAGCATCATTGGATAAACGGTTATTAATTCCATTCATAATGTCCTCCTTGCTTACCTCTACAGCGACGAAACCACGATATTTACCATTATCCAAAACGCTGGCTTTTTCACAGGTAACCACTAAATTTGAAATGGTTTCATCAGCCACTTCACGTGTTAAGTTTTCAAATTTCGCTTCAAACTCGGATGCATCACCAAATTCACGCTCATTCACATAACGGTCGGTCACTGTTTTTGTGTTTGAGTTGATCAGAGTAACAATTCTTTGCTTTGCATTCAACAAAGCCTTTTCCTTAGCAAGGCTTAAGTCAGATGAAGTAGCCATGGCACTGGAACGGAAGAATTTTTTATCCGAACGACCGGCATCTTCACAAGGAAGGGATTCTAAAATTTTACCAACTTCGTTTTTGTTGCTAACTGTTTTTTCTTTCGATTTACAACTATCTAAACCAACAAGAGCTACTAACAGCAATACACTTATACCAACTAATTTTCTTGCGTTCATAATTATATAATTTGGGTTAATAAAAAGCAAAAACATGTAATACAAAAAGCGAACCAAAATTCTACCTCACTCTATTTTCATTTCCGACGGACTCTTCGGGAGCATATAGTAATTGCTGAAACTTTGCTATTTGACCTGGCGTTCCCAACACAAATAGTTTATCGGCAGGAGTAATCTCAATATCCGGAGAGGGATTAAAAATATAAGCCCCTTCAGCAGTTTTAATTCCAACAAGATTAGCTCCTGATTTTTCCCGAAGTTTTAATTCCCGAATGGTTTTCTTATAGTTACATACGGCCAAATTTGAACAGCTCACCTCCAACAATTGCACATCACGTGAACGTTGTAATAAAATATACTCTACAAACTCAACCACATCAGGCTGTGTCACCAATTTAGCCATACGCTGACCTCCAATACGATCGGGCATAATTACATTAGTGGCACCTGCACGACGCAATTTAGAATCAGACCGAAAATCACTGGCCCGGCTGATTATTTTAATGGTTGGATTCATTTCGCGCGCCGTTAATACTACATACATATTATCCGCATCGTTTGGCAAAGCTGTAATCAATGCTCTAGCTTTTCTGATTTGCGCTACTTCCAACACCTCCTCAGAACTGGCATCGCCTTGCACATATAGCAACACAGGCTCTTCCAGGATACGTGCTACCACATTATCCCGCTTTTCAACAATAACGAATTTCTCTCCATGCTCCGCCAGCTCTACACAAGCCTGATAGCCATTTCGTCCATAGCCACAAACAATCACATGATCCTCAAGTTTTACGATTTTCTTTCTCACCTGATACTCTTTATACGATTGATGCAACACCCCCTCGAAAACAATCCGAGTCACCTGAGTAATAACATAACCGAAAATTCCTAAGCTAAAAATAATAAGAAAAATGGTAAAAAGCTTACCAACATCAGATAAAGGCACCACTTCACTAAAACCAACTGTCGCCATGGTAATAACCGTCATGTAAACAGCATCAAGGAGCCGGTAATCTTCAAACACCATAAAACCAGTTGAACCAATGGTAATGGTTAAGAAAAGAAGCCCTACCGCGACAACAAGTGCCCGTATTGTTTCATGGTATAAAGATTGATTTTTCACTATCTGCTAAGTACTTTATGTCCGATGTGGCAATTTAAGCACTTTTTATGATTACAATAGTTATATTTAAGAAAAATCAATGACTGAGCCCTGGCTTCATTATCTACATTAAGACCAATTTTACGCCAATTTTCAGTAATTTTATTTTTTTCAGGTTGTAAATCATACAACATATCCAACACTTGCTCTTTACCCTTTTCATCATTTCGCTTAGTATAAAATACAAATAAATAAGGTATAATGGTATTGGAAATGATGAGTTGACGAGAGTATTTTCCTAGCTTTTTTATTTTATTTGCTTTGCTCGAACAACCCGGTCGGTAGTGACGGCTCCAATAATCGGAGGGAGCCACCTCCAATAAGGCTGACATTTTATTAAGTTCCAGATTTGCATGAAGTCGATCAAATAAACCACGTGATTGATGAATGAGCGCTGCCATCTGCACCAGGCGAATGGTGGGAAAATTGGACGGTCTTAATCGTAAAAACTTCCACAAATGATTTTCAATGGGCGATAATTTATACTTATGCGCCAAAAACCAATATTCCTTCAACAACTTTGCAGTGTATTCGTCGGTATGTTTAAAACTTGACAAAAAACCACTTTGACCCAACAACAGAGCTTCCAACTGGAACAAATGATCACTGTGCTTCAATAATATTTTAAGGGGTGTTTGCCGGGCCAGCATTTCAAAAGGTTGACCATTCACACCAAAGCCAAAACTACGGGCCAACATAATGAAAAAGACCTGATCCCAATCATTCCCCGACATTAACAACCAGTTTTCTATTTGACGACTTTTCGCCTCCAGTTTCTCAATAAGTAAGCGATCGAGCCAACGGTCAATGGCAAATTCATCAATCTGAGTCACCTCATCCTGGCAAGCGACCCACTGATCATTAAAATAGAGAGACTGATACCGGGTAAAAAGCTGGTCGGCATACTGGAGGCGCCACACAGGCACTTTACGACCGGCGGATGTCACCGTCTCGCCGGTAGGTTTATCCACCACGTGAAGAATTACATTATCATAGGCCGAATCCAAATGGTGTTTGTGATGAAACCAATCATCCTCCCGCAAATGCAGTTCCACATTACCTGCCCAGAGCGTATCTCCAATTTTTATCTTGGCATTGAAAAAATCGGGACCTGCATCAGTATTGATGGTTCCCGGATGAATAATCTCCAGGACATCCTGATCCTGGGTATAGAATTGACCCGGACGATACAATTTATTTTGCCACAAATAGTGCAGTAAATCTTCAGTCATATTAGCATTTTTAGACCTTAGATAATTTACTGCATTTATTTGACAAGCACAAAAAAAGACCGACAGTGATGCCGGCCTTAATCATTTATTCATCGGATGACTATTACTATCTCGATTAGTCAATTTAATCAGCGGGTGAATAGCAAAATTGTGGTTATTCACCCGCTGAAGTATAGATGGTTGATCCTAGATCAATCCTTTAACTTTTAATTGCTCTTCCATTTGTTTTTGCACCTCAATGGCTGCTTCGCGCGCTTTATCAGCAAAATCCTCACCATCACCGGCATAAATAATACCACGACTGGAATTCACCAACAAACCGCATTTATCATTCATACCATTTTTAGATACTTCTTCCAGACTACCACCCTGAGCACCCACACCTGGTACTAATAAAAAGTGATTTGGAATAATTTTACGGATATCAGCCAACATTTCAGCCTTGGTAGCCCCTACCACATACATCAAATTCTCTTCCGTTCCCCACTCCGCACTTTTTTTGATCACACGTTCAAACAAACGCTCATCATTCTCATTCATGTACTGAAAATCGGCCGCTCCTTTATTAGATGTCAACGCCAATAAAATAACCCATTTATCCACATAAGTCAGGAATGGTTTCACAGAATCTTCACCCATATAAGGCGCTACTGTCACCGAATCAAATTCCATGTGATCAAAAAAGGCCTTGGCATACATAGCCGATGTATTCCCAATATCGCCACGCTTGGCATCGGCAATAATGAAAATATCAGGATAGTTGTACTTCAAGTAGTTTACTGTTTTCTCCAATGAGTTCCAGCCATTCACGCCCAGGCTTTCATAAAACGCCAGGTTGGGTTTATATGCCACCGTCACATCATGCGTAGCATCAATGATTTGCTTATTAAAGGCAAAAATAGGATCGGTAGTATCCAACAGGTAACGCGGAATTTTATTGATGTCCGTATCCAAACCGACACACAAAAAACTCTTTTTCTTTTGAATATTTTCAAACAGTTGCTGCGATGTCATATCTTAGTTGTTAGCTGCTAGCTGTTAGCTGTTAGCTGTTAGCTGTTAGCTGTTAGCTAGCTGGTTGATGATTTATTTTATTCTGCTCTTTTCAGAGCCACAGGTCCATTGAGCATTTACAAATCACTTGCTTTCAAACGCTCGGCATTCTCCTCAATCACCAATTTATCAATGATGGCCTGAATATCGCCATCTAATACAGCTGGCAAATTATACAAGGTAAAATTAATGCGGTGATCAGTCACACGACCCTGAGGATAGTTGTAGGTACGGATCTTCGCCGAACGATCACCTGATGATACCATGGTTTTACGCTTTGACGAAATTTCATCCAGATATTTCTGATACTCCAAGTTATACAAACGGGTACGCAACTCAACCATTGCTTTATCCAGGTTTTTCAACTGAGATTTCTGATCCTGACACGTCACGACAATACCCGATGGAATGTGTGTTAAACGAATCGCTGAATAGGTCGTATTCACACTCTGTCCACCCGGACCAGACGAACAATAGGTATCCTTACGAATATCTTCTGTACGCAAGTCAATATCGAACTCCTCAGCCTCGGGCAACACAGCCACAGTAGCAGCTGATGTATGTACCCGGCCTTGCGTTTCGGTTTGCGGCACACGTTGTACGCGGTGCACTCCCGATTCGTATTTCATCACGCCATACACCCGATTACCGGTGATGTTCATCACCACTTCTTTGAATCCTCCGGAAGTTCCTTCATTGGAATTGGTCACTTCCACTTTCCATCCTTTGGACTCGGCGAATTTTGTATACAAACGAAATAAATCACCCGCAAAAATACTGGCCTCGTCCCCACCAGCTCCGGCACGAATTTCCACCACTGCATTTTTTGTATCCTGCGGATCGGCCGGAATCAATAATAATTTTATTTCTTCTTCCAGCTCCGGCAATTGCCCTTCCAGCTCATCCAGCTCCTCTTTGGCCATCTCCTTCATTTCAGGATCGCTCTCTTCTTTGAGAATCTGCTTGGCCGAAGTAATGTTATCCAAGGTGTTTTTGAAACGCAAACGTGCTTCTACCACGCGCTCCAACTCTTTATATTCTTTATTGAGCTTGATGTACTTTTTAGTATCGGTAATCACTTCCGGATTTGTGATTTGCTCCGACACCTCCTCAAAACGAAGGCGAATACCTTCGAGTTTTTCAAGCAATGAGTTTTCCTGTGACATATGATTATACAGATAATAGACCGTTAGATACTAACTAAATAATAGTCTTATTAATACTCAAACGTGCCAAACTCACTCTTGATGGTCAGTTTTGTACCTTCCCCGATAGTCACCGGGGCTTCCACGCGACCAACTATTTTGGCATCGATATTAAATGATTTTGAGATCTCGATGATGCGTTCTGCTTTTTCGGAACTCAAATATACTTCGTAACGGTGGCCCATATTGAACACCTTATACATTTCTTTCCAGTCGGTACCCGACTCTTGGTGAATGGTTTTAAACAACGGCGGCACTTCAAACAAGTTATCTTTGATCACGTGCACATTGTCTACAAAATGCATCACCTTGGTTTGGGCACCCCCTGAGCAATGCACCATTCCGTGAATATCAGCCCGCATTTCGTCTAAGATCTTTTTCACAACGGGTGCATAAGTACGCGTTGGTGACAAAACTAATTTACCGGCATCCAAAGGTGATCCTTCCACTGCATCGGTCAATTTGTAGTTGCCTGAATAAACCAGATCTTCCGGCACTTGTCCGTCGAAACTCTCCGGGTATTTTTCAGCCAGATATTTGTGGAACACATCGTGGCGGGCAGATGTTAATCCATTACTTCCCATGCCACCATTGTACTCTTTTTCGTAGGTGGCTTGTCCGGATGAAGACAATCCCACAATCACATCGCCCGGACGAATATTATCATTAGAGATCACTTCACTGCGTTTCATGCGACAGGTCACGGTACTATCTACAATGATGGTTTTCACCAAATCACCCACATCGGCTGTTTCACCACCCGTCGGAAAAATACTAATACCCATCTCCCGCAATTCGGCCAGCAACTCATCGGTACCACTGATAATGGCAGCAATCACTTCGCCGGGCACCAAATTCTTGTTACGTCCGATGGTGGATGAAACCAAAATATTCTCAGTCGCTCCCACACACAACAGGTCATCCACATTCATGATAATAGCATCTTGAGCTATGCCTTTCCACACCGAAATATCACCGGTCTCTTTCCAATACAGATAAGCCAATGACGATTTGGTACCGGCTCCATCGGCATGCATGATGTTGCAATACTCCGGATCACCGCCCAAAATATCGGGAACAATTTTACAAAAAGCCTTTGGAAAAACTCCTTTATCAATGTTTTTGATAGCGTTGTGTACATCTTCTTTCGATGCAGAAACGCCACGTAGGTTGTATCTCGAATCTGAACTCACAAATAATAATTTTCAGGTTTCTACCACTTTCGGGATGCAAAAATAACACAATCTTTTGGCATCATCAAAGGAAGTGTTCATTCACTGAAAAATAGATGTCCTTTTCCAGTACCCAACCTGGACGAGCCAGAAAAGAATTTTTAACAAGCAAGTATCAAGAGCCAAGTCAAAAGTATCAAGTTTCTAAACAGCAAGAGAATAATATTTTGCCAAGAAAAACACGAATTATTATTGATAGGATACTAAATCAATTATTAATGTTTAATTATTAATTGAAGCCACAAGTGGGATGTTACTTTGAATTTGAACAACATGTTGGTAAAAGTTATTCCCTAAGCGTCTAAGGATCCAATTTATCAGTGATCATTTTTCTTTTTCAGAGGACTGGAGTATTCTTTAAACGATCCATCCTTTCATGGCAATGCCTCCCCCATCCCTTCGGGTGACTGGTGGATTATTTTTAATGACTTGTGCATTCCTTCACATGACTGGTGCATTCTTTCGGGTGACTCTTCAATTCTTTTCGATGACTTGTGCATTCCTCCCGGTGACTTGTCCATTTTTTTAATTGACTCGTGCGCTCCTTCGCGTGACTTTTCTGTTCCTTCCAGTGACATTTGAACAAATTGAGCTGACTGACCGGTTCCTTCACTTTGCTTTTCTGAACATTGAAACAGAAAGTATAAACAATCCTAAAAAGGAAATTGCGCCATTTAATATCAACTTCTCAAAACCTAAGGATGCGCCAAAAATATGAACCGCATTATAATCGATGATTCCTGTAATAACAGGTGCTAAAAAGGCTACAACCGGCACCCAAACATCATTCACTTTCCACTTTGTAAACAAACCAAACGCATATAATCCTAAAAGCGGACCGTATGTATATCCGGCCAAATTAAAAATGGTGCTGACAATGCTCCCCTGGTTAAATACATTAAACAGCAATACAACCAAGGCCAGTAAAAGACTAAATCCCACATGTACAGCCATACGTGTTCGTTTGGCACGGGATGATGACTGATGTGAAACCCCTAAAATATCAATTGAAAAAGAGGTGGTGAGTGACGTCAAGGCAGAATCGGCACTGGAATACGCAGCTGCCACTAATCCCAAAATAAAAAAGACGCCTACAATCTGTGGCAAATGCCCTTTCATGGCAATTACCGTAAAGAGGTCATCTGCTTTTTCAGGAATGGCGATGCCTTGTTTAGCGGCATACATATATAAAAGTGCTCCCAATCCTAAAAACAATAAATTCACCGGAATAAAGGCTAAACCATACCAGTGCATATTTTTCTGGGCCTCTTTTAAATTCTTACAGGATAAATTCTTTTGCATCATATCCTGATCCAGGCCTGTCATGACGATGGTTATAAAGGCACCGGATAGAAATTGCTTCACAAAATGTTGTTTGGAAGACCAATCATCAAACTCAAAAATCTGTGAAAACTGACTTTCGCTAATTGTATTGACGACTCCTGAAAACGAAAGATCCATGGCCTGGCTGATCACCACAATGGTAATGCCTACACTGGTGAGCATGAAAAGTGTTTGAAGGGTATCGGTCCAGATGATGGTTTTAATCCCTCCTCTGAAAGTATACAGCCATATCAACACGATCGTCACTAAAACGGTGGCTTCGAAAGGCACATTCAAGGCATCAAATAAGGCCACCTGAAGTACGCTGGCCATAATGTATAAACGGGCAGCAGCCCCTACTGTTCGTGACAGCAAAAACAAGACAGCCCCGGATTTATAGGACCAAAAGCCAAACCGCTCCTCCAGGTAGCTATAAATAGATGTGAGATTGAGTCGGTAATAAAGCGGTAATAAGATATGGGCAATTACCAGATAGCCTAAAAAATAACCCAATACCATTTGCATATACGTCATACTTGTACTTCCCACCCATCCGGGAACAGAAATGAAAGTGACACCAGAGAGGGAGGCACCAATCATACCAATGGACACAATGTACCAGGGTGATTTTTTACTGCCTCTGAAGAAGGCATCATTATCTGCTTTGCGACCGGTAATCCAGGAGATCAGAATTAATACCGAAAAATAGACAATAATAATGGTAGCTATAAATGCAGGACTCATATGAAAAAACTTTAGTGATTCAAAGATAATGGAAAAGGTGAAAGCTTAACGTAAAAAAGGCTATGGACTGTTAAGTCAGGTGGCAGAAGATCATAGCTCGTAGTCCATTGTCTGGTATTTCAGGTTTCAGGTTTTAAGTTCCAAGATTCAAGTCGCAAGTTTTAAGTTTCAAGACGCAAGTTTTATGTTTCAAGTTTGGTGTCCGAAGCACGGCGTGCAAAGTCCGATGTTCGTAGTCTGAAGAAAGATAATTTGTAATTCTATTCATTCATGAGCAAATTGCTCATTTTGCACCATGCACTATGCACCATGCACTATGCACTATGCACTCATAATCAAAATTGGTTACGGGATAAATTATTACCTTTGGGGACAAATAAAAAAATCACGTATGACCCCATCAACTTTTCCTTCACGCTTGCTGGAAAGTGCCGTCAATGAGTTTTCTAAACTTCCGGGTATTGGAAAAAAAACGGCCTTACGCTTAGTACTGTATTTATTAAAGCAGGACAAGGAAATGGTTTTTCGTTTTTCGGATACCTTGCGATTGATGCGTGACGAAATAAAATATTGCACCAGCTGTCACAACATTTCGGATAGTGATGTGTGTAATATTTGTGCCGATACAAACCGTGACCACTCCTTAATCTGTGTGGTGGAAAACATACGGGATGTGATGGCCATTGAGAACACCCAACAATTTGGAGGCATTTACCATGTGTTAGGCGGTGTTATTTCGCCAATGGATGGCATTGGTCCGGATGATTTGACCATTGGCCCATTGGAGGAAAAAGTAAAAGCCGGGGACGTATCGGAATTAATATTTGCCTTAAGCACCACCATGGAAGGAGATACGACCAATTTCTATCTGTATAAAAAGTTATCCAAACATGCTGTTCATATGACCACCATTGCACGGGGTGTTTCGGTGGGCGATGAATTGGAATACACCGACGAAGTTACCCTGGGGCGATCTCTGGTCAACCGTTTACCTTTTGAAAACACCTTGTAATAATTATGAAACCACATCATATATTTCGACAGATCAAATTTTTATTTTTCACCATTGCGGTGGTATTATTAATTTTTGGGGCCATTGCCTTTTTCTATGTATCCCTGCATGGCAAAGCCTATGATGTTAGCATGAGCTATGAAAGTAACCTTCGGTCGCTCCTTTTGATTCTTGCTCTAGTGGGTATCCCGGCCAGTTATCTGTTTCATTCCCGCAAGGTCAAACACATCGACAAAGACCTGGAAGCTGCTCAAAAGCTGCTGCAGTACCGCACTGCTTTTTTCATAAAAATCATCACCCTGGAGGGATTATCTTTATTAAGTCTTCTGGCTTACATCACCACAGCGCAGTTGAATTACCTGTCTATTTTTGGAATTCTATACCTGGCTCTGCTCCTTAGCTTTCCCCGAAAAAATACGGTCCTAAATGATCTGGAGATCGATCCGTCTGATGTTACCAAACCCTCACAACAATCTTAAATATGGTTATTGCAGTAGATTTTGACGGTACCATTGTTGAACATCGTTATCCGGCCATCGGGAAGGAAAAATTATTTGCCTTTGAGACACTGAAAGCCCTTCAGAAAAAGGGTCATTTACTTATCATGTGGACCTTCCGATGTGGCAAAGAACTGGAAGAAGCTGTAGAGTATTGTCGAAAGAATGGTTTGGAATTTTATGCCATCAACAAAAGTTTTCCCGAAGAAGTATTTGATGATTCCATCAGCCGGAAGGTAAATGCCGACCTTTTTATTGATGACCGCAATATCGGTGGCCTTATCGGTTGGGGTGAAATTTGGCAAATGATCAACACGGAAGCTTCGGGAAAAGAGAAGTCCGCCTATGCAGCCCGCTACGAAAAAGCGGAACGTCGCACTTTTTGCGGTTTCATGAAATACTTGTTTTGTAAGGATTGATTTTTCCATTAACAATAATTCAGCGAGAAGGTCGTTTGATTTCCAGGAAATGATAGAAGGTGAATAAAAATGGATCGATTAGGGCATACCCAAAAAGATATCTCAATTATAATTGTCAGTTACAATGCTCGGGCATTTTTAAATCTTTGCTTATTTGCAGTCAGGAAATCAGTTCCAGGCCTTTCTAATGAAATCTTTATAGTAGACAATGCCTCCAGCGATGGCACTGTTGAGATGGTACGTGAAAAATTTCCGGAAGTAACCCTGATCGCCAACACCGTGAACCTTGGTTTTTCAGCTGCAAATAATCAGGCCATCCATCAAGCCAGTGGAAAAATAATTTTGCTCCTTAATCCGGACACCATTATTGGTGAAGATACACTTGAAAAAATTATCCAATTTTATCAAGAGTATCCTCAAGCTGGTGCAGTAGGTGTAAAAATGATTGATGGATCGGGAAAATATCTACGTGAATCAAAACGTGGCTTACCAACACCCCGAACTTCCCTTTATAAATTGACCGGATTGACAACACTATTTCCCAGGTCACCCCGATTCGCCCAATATTATCAAGGCCATTTAAATGAAAATAAATTACAACAACCCGATATTTTACCCGGTGCATTCATGGCTTTTAGGAAGCAACAATTGCAACAAACACATGCGTTAGATGAATCTTTTTTTATGTACGGCGAGGACGTGGATTTTTCGTACCGCCTCCAACAACAAGCCGATCACAATTATTACCTGGGCAATCTTCCGATCATTCATTTTAAAGGTGAGAGCACCCCATTGAATTCAAAACTGGTCTACCATTTTTATTATTCGATGTGGATTTTTTACCACCTTCACTTCCGTAAAAAGTACTCACTAATTGCAGCCTTCATGGTTAAGGCAGGCATTATGATGGCAGCAAGTCTATCGATCATAACCCTTCCTCTGCGAAAGATAAAAAATCACATTCAACAAAAAAAGTCTGTCACATACCATACTATATTTTTCTGCAGCCCATCTCAACAAATCACTGAAGGCCTTATTCGAAAACACTATCCGAAAGCCAATAATTTTCAATACATTCATCCGGAAGATTTGGAATCAGGTTATAGCACACTGGATTTGAATAAAGGAATGATCATCTTTGATATCGCTCACGTACAGATCATGCAAATGATCAAAATCATTGAGCGTATGAATCTCAAGGCCTCATTTAGCTTCCTTTCTCCTGATCATTCGTTCATTTTAAGCAGTCAGCATTCAGCGGGTAAGGGGCAAATATTCACCTTTTAGGCCATATCACATCTGTCTAATTGCACAATAATCTCACTTTTCATTTACCGACCAGAATATTTTTAGTAAATTGTTGCGGTTAATTGACTTATAAACTAACATCAACCAACTAATTTGGCCCTTATAAAAATGAAAGTAGCAATTGTACTTTTAGCACTGTTCATAATGACAGTACACCCCTCTTCGGCGCAAAAGAAACCGAAAAAGAAAGAACTTCTCAACATTATTGAATATGTTAATCAAGAAAGCTACCGTGAAGCATCCAATGAAATTTCCAATTTGCTGATTAAATATCCCAATAATCCCTATTTACAGCTCCAACAGGGCATTTGCTATTTAAACATGGATTACAAAGCCGATGATGCCATTCCATTTCTAAACTCTGCATCAGAAGCTTACCTTTTAACCGACCGGCGAAATGACTATGCTATCGAGGCTCGATTCTATTTAGCCCAGGCCTATCATCTAAACCATCGATTCGATGATGCTTTAGAAATTTTACTGGAGCTAAAAGATAAAATATCAGCCAAACAAAAAGAGATCCTGAAAAAAATTAACCATGAAATAAGCTACAGTCAGAATGCCATTAAACTGAAAGCCACCCCTGTTCAGTTTCGCATTAACAATTTAGGGCAGGCTGTTAACAGTGAGTTTGATGAGCACAGTCCGATACTTTCAGCCGATGAATCACTGTTGGTATTTACGTCCAACCGGCAAGGCACGGGCAGTTACACAACCCCGGATGGTTTATTTTACGAGGACATTCACCAAAGTATTTGGCGCGAAGGCAAGTGGCTGCCAGCCCTCAACATAGGCGCGGGCATCAATACAGATGGCAATGATGCCACCAGCAGTATCAGCGCCGATGGTCAAACGCTGATCATTTACCGGAATAATGGTATTTGCGGCAACCTCTTTATTGCCAACTATACCGACAATGGCTGGTCGGAACCCCAAAAATTACCACGCCCCATTTCCTCTACTTACAATGAAACACATGGCTCTTTAGCCGACAATGGTCAGACACTCTATTTCTCCAGTGATCGACCTGGTGGATTTGGCCGTAGTGACCTCTATCGTGTCAGCCGGCTGCCGGATGGTACCTGGGGAAAAGTAATGAATCTGGGACCCACCATCAACACACCTGAAGAGGAGGAAAGTCCGTTTTTACACCCTGACGGACGCACCCTTTACTTTGCATCAACCGCTCACTCTTCAATGGGGGGCTATGATATTTTCAAATCTGTTATGGCAGAGGACAACCAATGGAGTAAACCCCAAAACATTGGTTACCCAATAAATACGCCGGCTGATGATATTTTCTACATTCCGACTTCTGATGGTCAACGGGTTTATTTCGCCTCTGAACGCCCCGGCGGATTTGGCCGGTCAGATATTTATGTGATTGAATTCCCGGAAACAGACCACCGGTCAATGGCTGTGGTAGCCGGCTTTATCTTTATGGAAGATGGTCATCCTTCTATCCATTCACAAATAAAAGTAGAGAAGAAAGAATCTGGTGAAACCATCGGTATTTACAAACCGCATCCCGATAATGGAAAATACATTTTGATATTGCCTACGGGAAATGATTATAAGATGACCATCACTACCGATGGACATCAAACCATTACACAAACTTTTGAAGTACCTTCAAGAACCGATTACCCCACAAAGGGGAGTGCCATCTATTTAGACCCGCTGATTATTCCACAAGAGTAATCGGTCGGATTTAACTGAAGAAAAGCATTAATTAATCAAATAAGCAGACACAAAGTAAAACAGTTGAACTTTTTTTAGCTATTTTGCATTTTTGTTGAATATTAACACCAAACATAATCATACTCGGCATGATACGAAAAAGCACGCTGGTCCTTTTTGTAGCACTATTACCATTGCAATTTATCGCGTCGCAATCCAGCGACCGGCAAATGAACCGTGAGTTTAGCCAAGCGGTAGGACTGGCTGAAGATAAGGCCTATGACGAAGCCATTGACCTTTTTAAGCACATGTTAAAAACAGATCCTGAAGATGTAGATGTTTTATACAACCTGGGACACTGTTACCTTAATACATCCAACGGCCCGGATACGGCCATTGTATACTTTGAGAAAGCTTATGGCCTGCTCGCCGAAGAAGAACACATAACTAATTTTGGCGTAGACATTCAGTTATCAATTGGTAAATCGCACCAATTGATGCTTCAACCCAAGCAAGCTATTCCAATTTACGAGCGTTTAATCGAACAATTACCGCCGGAAGATGAAGATCTCATTCTGGAAACACGCCGTGAGATAGAAATATGTGAGAATGCCATTGAATTAATGAATTCACCTGTCGTTTTAAAGGTGCATAATCTGGGTGAAAACATCAATACAAAATATGATGATCACAGTCCATTAATTTCAGCAGACGAAACACTTTTACTCTACACTTCGCGTCGTTCCTCCAGCTACAGTGAAAAAATGCCGGATGGACAATATGCTGAACGCATTTATAGTTCCAGCATTAAAAACAAAGATTGGACAAAATCAAAATCACTCAAAGAATTGTTCCGTAAGCCTGGCCATGAGGCAGGTGTATGTCTTTCTGCGGATGGGCAGGAACTTTATATCTATCGAAATGATATTGACGGTCCAAATATTTATGTTTCACTTTACGATGGCTCAACCTGGGCAGAGCCGGTCAAGCTCCCCAATCCGATCAATACCAAATTTGCCGAAACACATGCATCTGTTTCTCCGGACAAATCAGTTCTTTATTTTACCAGTGATCGTCCGGGCGGTTTTGGTGGCTTAGACATTTATCGTAGTCGATTATTGCCTAATGGAGAATGGGGAAAACCACAAAACCTAGGCTCTGATATTAATACCCAATACGATGAAGAAACACCCATCATTCACCCCGATGGACGAACCTTATACTTCAGTTCGGAAGGACATAACAGCATGGGGCAATACGATATTTTTTACAGTCATTCCCTGGCCGATAGTACCTGGAGTGTCCCTCAAAATATGGGATACCCCATTAACACACCGGATGATGATTTCTTCTTTGTACCAACCACTACCCAAAACCTAGCCTATTACGCGTCCTCTAAATATGAAGACAACATGGGTGGCTCAGATATTTACCTGATTGAATACGAAGAGCCTGAAATCAATCGTTTGGCAGTTTTCAAAGGAACTGTCAACAGCACGGATGATGCCCCCATTGAAAATGTACGCGTTCATGTCACCAAAGCAGATGATAATTCAGCAGCAGGTGTTTACCGTCCACATCCCGGAACGGGAAAGTATGTGTTGATTCTGGAAGCGGAAGGCCAATATAAAATTCGTTATGCCGGCGAAGGTTTTGAAGAGGCACAGGCTGAAGTGATGGTCACTGGTGAAATGGCTTACAAAAAACGAAATGATACGAATAAACTGGATGATGTCACACTCATTGCACTTGCTGTTCCTGAAAAAACAACTGAAGATGGCACGCAGTTAGCCGATCAATCCACAGCTACTAAAGGTCAAACATTGGATGTATCCGATGGTATCCCATTCTATACCGTGCAAATACTAGCCTTGAAAAAGCCAGTTAAATCCTACAGTGTCTTTAAAGATCTGGAGCAAGATGCTATCACCGTTTATAAATGCAGAGATGGTTTCTACCGTTACTCCTATGGTACGTTCAAAGGGTTTAAAGCATCCATCAAAGGGAAAGACAAAGTATTGAACACCGGCTTGTGGCAAGATTCATTCATCCGGGACATCAAACAATACAGGGATTTAGTATCTGAAGAAGAAAAGAAATAATACTGCATGACGCAACGTGAAGAAGTGATTCTACGGGCTCTGGAGCCTGAAGATATTGACACTTTATACAGTTGGGAAAACGATATGAAATTATGGGAGGTGAGCAATACGCTCACCCCTTTTTCCAGGTATCAACTGAAGAAGTACATTGAACAATCACAACTGGATATTTTTCAGACCAAACAACTCCGACTCATCATCGAACTGGAAAAAGATAATGCGACCACTATTCCCGTTGGTTTAATCGACCTGTTTGATTTCGATCCTTTCCATTTAAGAGGTGGTATTGGCATTGTCATCCACAAAGGCTATCGCCAGCATGGCTTTGCATTGGAAGCGATAAATATGTTCGTTGATTACTGTTTCCAGACGTTAGGCATGCATCAGGTGTATGCGAATATATCTGCCAGCAATACAGCGAGTCTTAAATTGTTTGAGAAAGCCGGTTTTTCATTAAGTGGAGTCAAAAAATCATGGCGAAAAACCAAAGACGGATTTGTGGATGAACACTTTTATCAGCGCCTTCGATAAAGATGTTTATTTCGTTGTATTGATTTGATCAAAATCAGGAAAATCAGCCATCATTTGATAATCATTACCGGTGCCATTCAAATGGGCACAACAATGCTGTAAACCATTGGTCACAATCAGGTAATCTACCTGAAGTTGCATATTATAACGGGCTGCCTGATCAAATACAGCCTTCGAAACCGACACTGACGGGGCTTTGCATTCAACTACCACCACTGGTCTCCCTTTTCGGTTATACACTACTACATCAGCCCTTTGCTTCAATCCATTTACGGCTACCGGCATTTCCACAGCCACCAACCCGGCAGGATATTGCTTCTGATTCATTAAAAAATGAATGAAATGCTGACGTACCCACTCTTCAGGGGTGAGCGCCACAAACTTTTTTCGCACCACATCAAACACCTGCTTTTTATCACCTTGCTGGCGGATTCGAAACTGAACAGGAGGTAAATTAAGGGATTTCATCAAAGTGGTTTTTATTTTTTTGCAAAGTAAACCAAAATCAAGAGAAAAAGTTACCTTAGCGCAATTATTCCAATCCCAACGACTGCTCTTTTAACCAAGCACAGACAACGGTCATCACAGGGATTTCACCATCACTAACCGCAAAAAAAAATCGTTTGCCTATGAAAACAAAAAAAGAAATTGTTGATAACTGGTTACCTCGGTATACCGGACGCAAACTTGAAGATTTCACGCCTTACATCCTGCTCACTAACTTCAACCATTACGTAGAACTCTTTTCCGAATGGTTTGATGCTCCTATCATCGGCCAACATGGTAACATGCCCAATTGCAGTGCCAATGGCATTACCATTATCAACTTTGGAATGGGTAGCCCCAATGCCGCTACGATGATGGATTTATTGAGTGCCATCGAACCCCAAGCGGTGCTATTCCTCGGCAAGTGTGGTGGATTAAAAAAGAAAAATAACCTGGGTGACTTAGTATTACCTATAGCTGCTATTCGTAGCGATGGTACTTCCGATGATTATTTACCACCTGAAGTACCGGCATTACCTGCATTTAGCTTGCAACGGGCAGTTTCCTCCTCCATTCGTGATGCTGGCGAAGACTATTGGACCGGTACAGTATTCACCACCAATAAACGCGTTTGGGAGTATGACGAACGTTTCAAAAAATACCTGGAGAAAACGCGCGCCATGGCCATTGATATGGAAACCGCTACCATCTTCACCGTTGGGTTTGCCAATGGAATACCCACTGGCGCTTTACTGTTAGTTTCTGATCAACCCATGATCTCTACCGGTATCAAAACAGCTGCCTCCGATGAAAAAGTGACCCAATCATATGTGGAACGACATTTGAGAATTGGTATTGATGCCCTAATGGTGATTATTCACAATAAGAAATCAGTGAAACATCTGCGATTCGATAATTAAGCCAGTCAATTGACATGACTTTTGAACAAATACTAAAGGAATTAAAATCGGGTCAATATCACCCCATCTACTTTTTGATGGGCGATGAACCCTATTTCATAGATGAGATCACGCATTTCATCTCTAAAAATGTGCTTTCTGAAGAGGAGAAAGGGTTTAATCAAACTACTCTCTACGGAAAAGATGTTGATGCTACTGCAGTGATTCATGCTGCCCGTCGTTACCCTATGATGTCGCAACACCAGGTAATCATTGTGAAAGAAGCCCAAAACATCAAGGATATTGAAATGTTGACACACTATGCGGATAATCCGCTTACCTCGACTATCCTGGTGGTGAATTACAAATACAAGACACTGGATAAACGGAAGAAACTTTACAAATCCATTGACAAAGCGGGTATTTTGTTCGAGTCAAAGAAGCTGTACGACAATCAAATCCCCACCTGGATTAGTTCTTTTTTAAAGTCTAAAGGATTTTCTATTGATCCCAAGGCCTCTGCCCTGTTGTCGGAATTTTTGGGTAGTGATTTATCCAAGATCACCCATGAGATTGATAAATTAGAAATTGCATTAGGCGAAGGCGTCAAACAAATCACAGCCGCTCACATTGAGCAAAACATCGGCATTAGTAAAGATTATAACAATTTTGAACTGCAAAAGGCTGTTTTAAGCAAAGACATATCCAAAGCCAACAAAATCATTCTGGCCTTTGGAAAGAATCCCAAAGATCATCCTATACAGGTGACCATTTCGACTTTATTCGGCTATTTCCAAAAATTATTGGCTTATTATTACCTGCCGGATAAATCAAAAATGGCAGTAGCTACCGCACTAAAAATTAATCCGTTTTTTGTTTCTGATTATGTAACCGGTGCCCGTTATTACCCTGCCCGAAAGGTTATTGAGGTCATTGATTTGTTGCGTACCTACGATATGAAATCCAAAGGATTTGACAGCCCCACTACTGATAGTGGAGAGCTATTAAAAGAGTTGATATTTAAAATCATGCATTAAAATGAATATTTCAATCGTAATTATTATTGCTATTTCGCTCATCAGCATTGCTGGTTTCAGCCAACCGGAATTGGTCTATCGATATCAATTTAACGCCTGGCAAATTAAACACCGCAAAGAGTATATTCGGATCATCAGTCACGGCTTTTTTCATGGTGGATGGAGCCACTTGCTAATAAACATGTTTGTGCTCTGGTCATTTGGCGATGCGGTTATTCATTATTTCAACAGAACCTTGCCTGGCAATAGTAATTTGATGTTTATCGTATTTTTCTTCTCCGCGCTGGTCGTTTCAAGCCTCTATTCATTTGCAAAAGAAAAAGATAACTATAATTACAATGCCATTGGTGCATCCGGTGCTGTATCAGCGGTAGTATTTGCCAGTATATTATATAATCCTTACGGCACTATCTATTTGTATTTCATACCCATTCCGGGCATTATTCTAGGCGTTGGATACCTCATTTATTCGCGTGTCATGTCCAACAGAAATCAAGATAATATCGGACATGATGCCCATTTCTGGGGAGCTGTCTATGGTTTTATCTTCCCGCTATTATTCAATCCCTCATTGATCAGACATTTCTTCAGTGAGTTACTTTTATTTTTCTAATTCTTTAACATGCATAAAGCTGTATTTATCGACCGCGATGGTGTGATTAACAATGATGAAGGACACTATTATGTGTATCGAGTGGAAGACTTCAAAATTAACAAACACATTGTAGAAGGATTTCAGATGTTACATGAGGCCGGCTACAAATTGATTATTGTGACCAATCAAGGAGGCGTGGCCAAAGGTCAGTACACGAAGGAGGATGTTAAAAAGGTACATGATTATTTTATTGATCAGATGGCACAACAGGGTATCCCCATTACGGCCATCTATTACTGCCCGCATCACAATAGCGTGAGCGAATGCGACTGTCGCAAACCCAAACCCGGTATGATATTCCGTGCCATCCGGGAACACCAAATTGATGCCAATCAATCGTTTTTAATTGGTGATTCAGTTCGTGATATTGAAGCAGGTGAGGCGGCCGGGTTAAAAGCCTGCTTTAAAATCGACGCCAATGCTTCCATATTACCGGCCTGTACATCCATTTTAGAGAATAGGTAATGGAAAACATTGGATACGTTTGTATAAACGGTAAAATGCTTGCTGCAGACACACCCATTTTCACAGCTCAAAACAGGGCTTTCCGTTATGGCGATGCCCTTTTTGAAACCATACGCTGCATCCAACTCATTCCCCAATTTTTTGAAGATCATTACCGACGTTTATTAAGGGGGATGACTTTGTTGAAAATGCAGATCAACTCCTTGCCCACCCGCGAAAAATTAGAGGAGATGATGGCTCAACTCATCTCCAGGAATCGTATTTATGGGGATTGCCGCATTCGACTTTCAGTTTATCGGTCAGATGGTGGATTATATACCCCAGCCTCTAACAAAGCGGAATTTCTCATTGAAGCTTCACCACTTACTACCCAAGGATACAAACTCAACACAAAAGGATTATTAACCGGTTTGTTCATCAACGAGGGCAAATCAAGCAGTTCACTCAATGCCTTCAAGTCGGCCAACGCCTTATTATTTGTGTTGGCAGGATTAGAGAAACAAGCTCACAATTGGCAAGACATCCTGATCTGTAACGACAAAGGGTACATTATCGAAGGTTTGTCCTCGAATCTATTTTGGATTAAAGATGATAAAGTATTTACACCATTACGTGCATCCGGATGTGTGGAAGGCGTTATGCGCAAACAAATACTCCGCCTATTGAGAACAAATGGTTATCAGTTGGAAGAAGTACCAGGGGCCACCAGGAAAGAGCTATTTGAAGCGGATGAACTGTTTCTGACCAATGCCATCCAAGGCATACAATGGATTGTAGGTTTTGAGGACAAACGCTATTACTGTCGCCTGGTAAAGGAGATTTCCCGCTTATTAAACAATCTGATCAGATCTGCTGAAGAGCTGGTTTAATACTTCGCTAACTTTAAGATTAAAAAATTCACAGTACCTAGTAGAGCGTTCGCTAAACAATATTAGATAATCAATTTGTTAACCCTTTTTACTTTTACCTTTTCACTCTTGACTTAACACTAATTAAATGTAGGATTCTGTGGGAAGTTCGTCCACACTTTAAAAACTTCGCCTAATCCTTCCATGGATACTTTCCAGATATCATCCAGGTCAGCAGCCATAATGGTTTTATCATCCAGGGTCGATACGATCCATGAATTTTCAGTGATTTCATCTTCTAACTGGCCGGGTGACCACCCTGAATAACCGGCAAAAAACTTCACCTGCGTGTAATCGGCTTTACCCGAGTTAATTAATTCTTTGATTTGCTCAAAATCACCGCCCCAATATAATGTTTCGGTAATTTTAACTGATCCTTCAACTTGCTCACCCAGGGTGTGCAGGAAATGAAGTGTATTGGATGAGACAGGCCCTCCAATATGGAGTTGACCTTTAAAATTAAAAAGATCCTCAATGACCTCATCGGGATACAGATCAGAGGATTTATTCAACACAAAACCAACAGCGCCTTCTTTACTAAATTCAGTTATAAGAACAATGGAACGACTAAAATAGGGACCTTGCAAAAAGGGCTCAGCAATGAGAATACGACCTTTTGCCGGCTGCAATTTGGGTTGATGGGTTTCAAATATGTTAAAATCTAAACTTTTCATTGGCTAATGGTTCTTGCCTCAAAATAATCATTTCAATGAAAATTCCGAAACGATTCAACTTATTTAACAAATCAATTCATCATTTCACAGACTGTCATTCCCCGTTTCAATCATTAAATTACCACATATTTACTTATCTGACAATAGAAACTATAAAAAAACAAGGTAATTTTTTAATTATTTCTTTTCACTCTTGAAATAGATTTAACTGATTATTATCATCTTTATCAAGCATTAATAAAAACCTGCAAAATATGACATTTACAGTTCATCGATCTGTTCCATTTTGGTGTTTACTCCTCCTTCTTTTCCTATTTACCCACTCTCAACATGCCAGATCCCAAACAACAAATTTTGGACTTCCTCCTGTTGTCATGAAAAATGTAGAAGCAACTATCCGTGTTAATATTCAAGAATCATCGGCCTTAACTTCTCCTAAAGTTCTAATAAATGGTGTGCATGTAAAATTAAGTAAAGATTCAAAGGGTCTCTATTTCAACTACACCTTCACCACCAAATCAGATTTACATCTCATTGCAGGTTCCAAATCAAAAAGCATTACTGTTGATCCGATGCCTTTATGGTTATCCATCCTACCCCCTTTAATAGCCATATTAATGGCTTTGCTGACCAAAGAAGTATTCTCTTCCTTGTTTGCGGGGCTTCTGTTTGGAACCACTGTCATCTTTAAATATGCCGGTTTTAACTTTTTCATGGCATTTTTTAAAGGTTTATTTGCAGTCGTGGACACTTATCTGCTACAGGCATTATTAACCACAGATCACCTCTCTATCATCATTTTTTGCATGCTTATCGGCGGAATGGTTACCCTCATCTCCATGAACGGGGGCATGAAGGGCATTGTCAGCATACTGTCCCGATATGCACATAGCCGTCGTTCTGGTCAGATGATTACCTTTCTGATGGGCTTGCTCATTTTCTTTGATGATTATGCCAATACACTGGTGGTGGGTAATACCATGCGTCCTGTGACCGACAAACTTAAAATATCGAGAGAAAAACTGGCTTACCTGGTGGATTCCACCTCGGCTCCCATTGCAGCAGTGGCTTTTATCACCACCTGGATAGGTGCCGAACTCAGCTACATACAAGAAGGCGTTGAGCAAATAGGGCTTGAGGCATCGGCGTATTCTGTCTTTCTTCAGTCCCTGCGTTACTCGTTTTATCCACTATTAACCTTGTTTTTTGTCTTCTTCCTAATTTGGCAAAAACGGGATTTTGGGCCCATGCTCGCATTCGAAAAGAAAGCCAGCCAGGCGACTGACCAACCATCAGATTCCCCAACAAGGCGAACGCCACAAATCATGAAAGAACTGGAAGTATCAGATGCCATACCGGCCAAATGGTTTAATGCACTCATCCCTGTATTAGTTGTTGTATTTGGCACCATTGCAGGTTTAGCCTATACAGGATGGGACCAGGCCGTGTGGGATAATTCAGCTCTGCCCTTTACCAACAAGTTATCACACATTATCGGACAAGCAGATACCTTCAAAGCTCTCATATGGTCGTCATTGGCTGGTGTGATGATGGCCCTTTTCCTGACCATTATTCAAAAGATACTGACATTAAAGGAAAGTATTGATGGCTTAGTCAATGGTTTTAAAACCATGTTACATGCGATTCTCATTTTGTCATTAGCCTGGTCTATTGCCCTGCTAACCGAACATCTGCACACTGCCGAATTCATTACGAACAGTCTGAAATCCATTGCCATCCATCCGGCCTTTATACCTGCCATTACTTTTGTATTCTCCGCATTCATTGCCTTTAGCACGGGGTCAAGCTGGGGCACGATGGCGATCATCTATCCGCTCATCTTGCCAGCCACCTGGAAAATTGGGTTGGAATGGGGATGGGATCAAGCCATGATTATGCCGGTTTTCTATAATGTTGTATCCACGGTTTTGGCCGGCTCTGTTCTGGGCGATCACTGCTCCCCCATTTCGGATACGACAATACTCAGTTCATTATCCTGTTCCTGCAATCACATCAATCACGTGCGCACACAGCTTCCGTATGCATTGCTGGTAGGTGGTGTTGGGTTAGTGATGGGCACCATACCCACCGCTTTGGGATGGCCCATTTGGCTCTCCTACCTTCTAGCTATAGGTGCATTATATGCCCTTATTCGAATAATGGGTAAACGCATCAAGGTATAATACCAATTGTATAACAAAATGATTGATAAAGCATTTTGTTATACAATTGGTAAATGCCGATACACAATCAAAGAGCGATCTTTTATCGCTCGTTTTGATTGGTAAACGGTATAAAACAGAGAGAATCAGAAGATAATTAAGACACATGGGTATGTTCCCTTTATCTGCTTCTATTAAATATACCCGAAACACCAAGGTGTGATACCTTACCATGACATAACACTGGAACGTTCGATCCATCCGCTTCGATCGGACGGTCCGCTGAGTCCGATCGAACGATCCAATGACTTCACAGGCTATGGATCAGGCACAGATACTAGTGCTACAGACAGTAAATTATAGTATTTATTTTCACATGTTCTTTTTCACAATTTGAACTTCTACAACACTTAATCAACTCTTTTCATATAAGTGCTCTCCCGGTGAACCGGGATTACTTTTTTTCTTCAGCCAAAAAAAGTAAACCAAAAAGGCCGCCGCTCAATTGCAATATACGCTAAACGATTACATTACGGCGGAAAGAAAATAACTCGCTACACTCAAACAGATTTTCTTTCTAATCGCCTCCATTTCATCGTTCTTAACGCTATTGCAATTAGGCGGTTAGCACCTTGATTGGCAGATTGCACTATGGAGGATTTCATTAAAGAATTGATAAATACTATAAAATACGATTTACACCACTAGTAAGCTTCAAGATGATGTATTAATAAGGTCTTCTTTCTGTTGATTTATACTCACAAAAAAAAGGAGCTACAACCCGAGCTCCTCTTATTCTGCAATTGGTATTCTTTAGTAGTATCCACATCCTTAATAAATCGATGGAAATCGTTTGGGATCAAATTCCGCCATAATAGCATAAATGGTCTCATATACATCCTCAGCATTGGGATTACTGAAATAATCACCATCTGTACCATAGGCAGGTCGGTGATCTTTAGCAGTAACGGTACGTGGTGCAGCATCCAAATGATAAAAACCTTTCTGTTCTTCAACTACTTTCTGCATCATATATGCAGTTGCTCCACCCGGCACATCTTCATCAAAAAAGACAACACGACTGGTTTTCTTCACTGATTCCAGGATGACACCATTCACATCGAACGGTAATAAAGTTTGCACATCAATCAATTCAACTGAAACACCAATTCCCTTCAATTGATTCACGGCATCCTGAGCAATGCGTACACAAGAGCCATAAGTCACCAATGTTACGTCGTCACCTTCAGTAATTATTTCAGGCACACCCAGCGGCAGTCGATATTCACCAATATTTGACGGTTGTTTTTCACGCAAACGATACCCGTTCAAAGGTTCAATGACCAAAGCCGGATCATCGCCTTCCAATAAAGTATTGTAAAATCCGGCCGCACGGGTCATGTCGCGTGGTACACACACGTATACGCCCCGGATGGAATTAATGACCATACTCAGAGGAGATCCTGAATGCCAGATACCTTCCAGTCGGTGTCCACGTGTGCGCACAATCAATGGTGCTTTTTGACCGTTCTTCGTCCGGTAACGCGTAGTAGCCAGATCATCACTCATGGTTTGCAAGGCATACAGCAGGTAATCAAAATATTGAATTTCGGCAATGGGACGTAAACCGCGCAATGCCATACCAATACCTTTTCCCAAAATAGTGGTTTCGCGGATGCCCGTATCACGCACACGCCACTCCCCATACTTCTCCTGCATCCCTTCCATGGTTTGATTCACACCACCTAATTGTCCGGTATCTTCTCCAAAAGTAACCACCAATGGATTGTGACTGAAGATGTAATCAAAATTATCGTGTAATATTTCGCGGCCTGGCACTGATGGTGCATCCTCCGCAAATTCAGGATAGACCGGTGTTACATTTCTGGCTGATTGAGCAGACTCACTGTATAAATTGGAACTGTAATTTTCCCAACCTTCTTCGAAATACTTCTTAACCCATTGCTTCAAAGCATCTTTAATGCTTCCGGGTTTCTCACAGGCAGAACAGTAATGCCGCAATAACTTTCGGGCTGCACTCAGTATCTCTTTCCGGTTCAAGGACAAAGTCGATTGCAACTCCTTAACAACCTCATCAATTTTATGCTGCTTAATCTCTTTGCAAACACAAGTTTTGCTAGTGATGATGGCCAACAACTCTTGCCGCTCCTGTTTAAAAATATCCATGAATTCCTGATAAGCGGCTTTCTGAGCAGCACGTACTTCTATCGCTGATTCCTCATCAATCTGATCCAACTTATCAGCGGATACCAGATTACTCTCGACTAACCATTTACGCATCTGAGCAATACCGTCGTATTCTTTCTCCCACTCCAGTCGTTCGGATGACTTGTAACGTTCATGCGAACCACTGGTGGAATGACCTACCGGCTGCGTTAACTCTTCCACATGAAACAGAACCGGCACATGATGTTTCCTGCATTGAGCAATTCCTTTCTCATACATCTGACACAGACCGGCATAATCCCAACCTTTGGCATTATATATCAGCATTCCGGTGGTATCTCTACCACTTTTCTCAAATCCTTTCAAGGCCTTACTGATGCTTTCTTTGGTCGTTTGAAATTTTTTGGGCACCGAGATTCCGTATCCATCATCCCACACGGAAACTGCCATTGGAATCTGCAGCACAGAAGCAGCATTAAGCGTTTCGAAAAAATGACCTTCGGATGTACTGGCATCTCCTATGGTACCGAAAGCCACTTCATTTCCATTATTACTAAACTGATCGTATTGTTTCAGTTCAGGATTATTACGATACAACTTTGAAGCCATGGCCAGACCTACTAAACGAGGCATCTGTCCAGCTGTTGGTGAAATGTCAGAAGAAGTACATTTCATGGCTGATAACTGTTTCCAGTTACCGGCTTCATCAATTAATCGTGTTCCGAAATGATTATTGAATGAACGACCCCCGTTATCCGGATTCAATTCGGTTCGTGTCTCCCCGTAAAGCTGGGCAAAAAACTGCTTGACCGTGATCATCTCTGCAGCCAGCATAAACGTTTGATCGCGATAATAACCCGATCGCCAATCTCCTTCTTTAAATTGCTTGGCCAGGGCTATTTGGGGTATCTCTTTACCATCGCCAAAGATACCAAACTTGGCTTTACCTCCCAACACTTCTTTACGTGCCAGAAGACTCATATTACGGCTCACCTGAGCAATTCGATAATCTTTTAAAACTTCATTTTTAAAGTCAGAAAAACTGAGTTCATCTCCTTTAACGGGCATATAAATAGATTTTCTAGTTGTTTACTGTTTGGTTTATCTATGACACAAAGGTAAGAGATTGTATCATCATTTAGGGCACAAGTCAAACACATGAATAGACAGCTTTGTTTTCTACATTGATTTTTTTCATATTTTTGCATCTCATTAAAGGGAAAAACAATGTGGCAGATACTCTTAATAACAATCGTCTTGATGGCCGCTATTTTCGCGCTATTTTCCATTAAGATACTACTTCAGAAGAACGGCAAATTCCCCAATTCGCATGTCGGTGGGAATAAAGCATTGGCTAAAAAAGGAATCTATTGTGCCACCACGCAAGATAAAATGGAACGAAAAAGAGTCATTCGCGTCCCGCATCTGGATTTGGGTGATGACTACGAGAGTACAACAACCAGTTGTTAGTTCAATAGGTATCAGGCAGAAGTTAAAAGGCAGAAGTGAGAAAGCAGAAGTGAGAAGGCAAACAATACACTGACCTAGATTTAATTCTATTTATTGCCAACAAACAATTCTACACTTGACACGTTTATTAATTAGAGACCTTGTAATCTTTATCTCTGTTTGATAGATATAATCGTGTTATGGAAAATATTTTAACGGTTTTAGTCATAGCGGTGGTCATGCTGTCATTGGCATTTGCAGGTATTGGCATCCGGTTATTTTTTAACCGGACACCAACAATTTCATCTTGCAGCAATGCTAACAAAGAAGGTGAGTGTGATTGCACTGCTGAACGTTGTGGTTAAATAGTATTATAGAAATACTAGGAAAGAGGGCACTAATGCAAGGCAATCACATTTAAAACGCGTTTTGTTTTTAACACAGCCTGCATTCCATACCGTTAATTTGAACTTCGGATATGTTATCTTAATTTTAACCACGGATTTCACAGATTGTTTTCCGACGGAAAACGTGAAATTTGTGAAAATCTGCGTAATCTGTGGTTACTTTTTTTTGTACGGCCTGTCTCTTTGCAAATGCGATCGCCCCGGGCACTAATGGTTCATTTTTCATCAATGAATTTATGAAAATTATCAGTCATGGTAATTCGATAGGTTTCCTGCTCATCACTGCTGATAAAATAGGCTTCCAATTCAGGATGTTGCTTCATAATTTCAAGACTCTTTTCCAATCCTAAAACCATAAATGCTGTGGCATAGGCATCGGCAGTCATACAATCAGGGGCAATGACGGAAGCCGACAATAATTGATGTTGAACCGGATAACCGGTATATGGACTAATGGTATGGGCATATTTTTTACCCTCCTTAAAATAAAAATTGCGATAATTCCCGGAGGTCGCCAGAGCTGTATTGGTAATGGAAATGACTTCCTGTAAATCACGACTCATCACTTCAGGATCATCCACCGGCTTGTCAATACCAACCCGCCAGTGTGAATGTTTCTGATTATACCCTTTTACGCGTAATTCACCCCCTATCTCAACCATGTAGTTGGTGATGCCATGTTGCTCCAATAAGCGGGCAATAACGTCCACGCCATAGCCTTTTGCAAGGGCATTCACATTCAAAACAATATCCGGATTCGTTTTAACTACACGATTTCCTTCCAGCTTTAATTTATCCATACCCATGTTGATCAGTAAGCTGTCCACCAATTCAGAAGTAATGCTATCCTTATTGGAAAACCCAAATCCCCAGGCATTGGCCAGTGGCCCAATGGTCATATCAAATGCCCCTTCTGTGGCCTGAGTCACTTCAGCAGCCTTTTGAAAAACCGTTTTAAAAAAATGATCCACCTCTACCGGTTCATTTCTGTTTACTTTGCTGATGATTGATTGCTTGTTGTAGGTGGACAAGGACAGATCAAACTCATTAAATTTAATTTTAATATCCTCGTGCAAATCCTCTGAATGATCATATATGAGGTGATAAGTGGTTCCGAAAATAAAACCTTCGTTACGAATAAATTCACGTTTAGACGGCTGACAACTTACCAAAAGGGAAAGTATCAGAATTAGTAATATATTTTTCATGGTTGAGATAGTTTAATGTCGAAATTCATAACAAGTGATATTTGAGCCTCGATAAGTATTTATCTTCAAATATCATTTCTTCTTTTTTTATGACAAACCAGAAATAACACCATCACTGTCAATGTCCATTCCTTCAGAAGCAGGTACAGCAGGCAAGCCAGGCATTCGCATCATCTTACCCAAAATCGGAATGATAAAACCAGCACCCGCTGCTATTTCAAATTCGCGAACCGTTACTGTAAAACCGGTTGGTCTTCCAACCAACTTTTCGTTATCTGAGAATGACTTCTGAGTTTTGGCCATACAAACCGGCAATTCATGCAAACCTAAAGACTCAATTTTTTTGATATCGGCTAAGGCTTGTTTGGAGAAATCGACTCCATCTGCGCCATATATTTCGCGGGCTATCGTTTCAATTTTAGTTTTAACCGGTGCTTTATGGTCGTATAGTGGAGTGAAATTATTATTCCCATTCTCTATTGAATGAACAACGGCTCTTGCCAGGTCTACAGAACCTTCTCCACCAAACTCCCATGATTGGCATAAAACAGCCTCGACGCCCATTTCAGCACATCTGGTTTTAACCAATGTTATTTCCGCTTCGCTATCCGAAATGAAATTATTAATGGCTATGACTGGATTTAAACCAAACTTTTTGCCATTTTCAATATGCTTAGCCAAATTGGCAAAACCAATATCCACTCGCTGCTTATTTGGTGTGTTGTATTCCTCTTTGCTGGCTCCACCATGATGACGCAACGCACGTATTGTTGCCACAATCACCATTGCTTTAGGCTTTAATCCACCTACAACCGATTTGATATTTAAAAACTTCTCCGCACCCAGATCTGCACCAAAACCAGCCTCTGTCACCACATAATCTGATAAGGACAAGCCCATCTTTGTGGCTAAAATGGTATTTGTTCCCTGTGCTATATTGGCAAATGGTCCGCCATGAATAATGGCTGGATTCCCCTCTAATGTCTGCACTAAATTGGGTTTAACAGCATCTTTCAATAATAAAGCCATTGCTCCTTGAGCTTTAATATCTCGTGCATATATTGGTTTTTTGTCGAATGTAAACCCAACAAATATTTTTCCTAATTTATCTTTTAAATCTTCCAACCCTTTAGCCATACATAAGATGGCCATAATTTCCGAAGCTGCGGTAATATTAAAACCATCCTGACGTGGAATACTATTTCCTGTTCCACCCAAGCCAATAACAATGTCACGCAAAGCCCGATCATTCGTATCGATCACCCGCTTCCAAACAACAGTTCTTGGGTCGATATTTAAACTACGTGTTTTACTTTGAATATTATTGTCAATTAAGGCAGCCAAAAGGTTATTTGCTTTCTCAACGGCAGAGAAGTCTCCTGTAAAATGCAAATTAATATCCTCCATAGGCACAACCTGCGCATAGCCCCCTCCGGCAGCGCCACCTTTTATGCCAAAAACAGGCCCAAGGGATGGCTCACGCAAAACCACTGTAGCTTTCTTACCAAGAAGATTTAAACCTTCGCTTAAGCCAATCGATACCGTTGTTTTACCTTCACCGGCAGGAGTTGGCGTTAGTGCTGTTACCAATATGAGATTGTTTTGAGCTACTTTTTCTTCATCAATCAAGTTCAACGGAAGCTTGGCCTTAAATTTACCATACATCTCCAAATCATCAACGGCAATATTTAGCTTAGCCGCAATTTTTGATATGTGTTGCATTTTAGCCCCTTGCGCTATCTCCAAATCACTTTTATACACCTTGGTCGATTGTAATTCCATGTTACTATAATTGTTTAATGCTTGATGCCATTCAAAAAAGAAATGCAAAATAAATGCTTCTTATCAATGTTTCAGGTGATATTTATCAGCATCTGACTTAATTTAAGATCAAACCAGCCAGTGATTGAGATACCGAAGCATTGAATTCATTATACGACTGAACGTGATTCATAAAAATAACTGATTCACATCCTCGTTTATAACAGCTGGAATCCACCATATAACAATCATATTTTTCTTCAACTCCAGCAACTGCTGAATAAAAACACACCATTCGGCCATCATCAGGTAATTCACGATTTATTAGAAGGGACAGCACTAATGGATCATTGCTGATGACGTGCATTAACTGGTTTCGTTCAGAATTGGTAAACAAGGGCACAATAATATTTGACCTTGTACGGAGTGCGGCCACTTCCTTATACTTTTGCTTTGATACTATTGTCTGCAGTGTTTATTTCAGCCACATAACCATTGCGTGTGTAACATCTTCCCCGAGGAAATCTATTGGAAAAATCAATCTCTGTTAATGCGTTCAAAAATTGTTCACCCCACCAGCTTCTACTGAAATGGTGAGCCATAATATTACATATTTTGCAAAGCTCAAAGACAATAAAAATCTGAGTTTCATACCCACAAATTACCTTTTAACAACATTCTCTTGATATTATGGCCAGACATCTCTGAATTTCCTACTCAATATTAAGCTGCTAACCTGAAAGAAATGCCCTGATCTTCAATGCCCGTGCTTTTCCTACACCAGAAATGTTTTGTAATTCATCGGACGTGGCTGAAAGCACGCGGTGAACGGAACCGAAAGAGTGAAGAAGTTTATGTGCTAATTGCGGCCCAACTGAAGGAATACCTTGTAGAAAGTAGAGATTCTGTTTAACGAAAGTCTTTGGTTTGTACCCGGGGCGTATGTAGTTAACCTTTGATCGTAAATCGTGGACAGCTATTTGAATAAGTAAGTTAACGGTATCTGACGAGCCAGAGGAATAGACAACAGGAATGTTCCAGGTTACAGCAATGGATAAAAGAGCACCTTTAATTGAATCCCGATTCACATCATGAATTGTTTTATACGGGTTACCTTCAATTATAAACAGTGGACGGTAAATAGTCTTCATCATATTGGCACATTGTTTAAATAAACGCTGTTGAATCAATGACAATGAAAAATCATCCTTCGTCTTTCGTTCCACAATAATTAGATTATTAATCAGGTAATCACCGCTTATCAATGTCTTTACTTCAGTAAATACACCACTTTCGACTAAACCTTGCGGAATACCAGAGCTCCGTTCGCGGTGATCGGCAATAATAGTTACTATTTTATTCTCATTCATTAAAATAAGATACTGAAATAAAGTGTTCCACCCAAAAGGCAACATGAGTGATCTACAAAGTGTTCTTTAAGCATTTGATGTGAAATATTTGTGTTTACAATTTAACCAACTCCTGAAGTTCGTTATTAGACAGATCGCCAATCCATTTCTCACCAGCTGACACAGTTAGTTCGGCCAATTGCTTTTTACCCAGTAACATTTGATTAATTTTTTCTTCAAACGTTCCCTGGGAAATTAAACGATGCACCATTACATTTTTCTGCTGTCCAATGCGAAAGGCTCTGTCTGTTGCCTGGGCTTCCACAGCCGGATTCCACCAAAGATCGTAATGAATCACATGATTCGCAGCTGTTAAATTTAGTCCGGTACCACCCGCTTTTATGGATAGGATGAATATTTTAAAATGTTTTTTATTCTGAAATCCTTCCACCATTTCATCTCTTTTATGGCGTGAAACACCACCATGTAAAAACAGCGGCTTAGTATCAAAAACATCCTCCAGTATGTGTGCGAGGATATGCCCCATCTCTTTGTATTGAGTGAAAATCAATACTTTTTCATCATTTTCATAAATCGATCGCAGCAGCTCCAACAACATTTCAGTTTTCCCCGACAAATCCACCTGATAATCTTCTTTTTTCAGAAATTGAGACGGATGATTACATATTTGCTTTAAGGCAGTCATCAATTTTAGCACTAATCCTTTCCGCTCTATTGAATTTTCTTCGGTGGCATTGAGCGTTTCCATCATGGCGTTAACCACATTTTGATACAGTGCTGTTTGCTCCTTGGTAAGCTGAACAAAACAGTCGTGTTCAATTTTTTCGGGTAAATCCGAGATGATTGATTTATCGGTTTTTAACCGTCGAAGAATAAAAGGATCTGTAATTTTTTTAAACCTCCCAAGTTGCTGTTCATTGTTATCATTTTCAATAGGAGAAGCAAAAACTTTCTTAAAATATTTAGCCGATCCAAGATATCCTTTATTCACAAAATCAAACAGACTCCAGTATTCACTAAGCCTGTTTTCAACAGGTGTGCCACTAATGGCGATTTTCACATCAGCTTTTAATTTCTTTACAACCTTAGTCTGTTCTGTTCCCGGGTTTTTAATATTTTGAGCTTCATCAATGGCCAAAACCTCCCATTTAACCTTTTGAAATTTTGATGCATCGCTACGCAACATGCCATAGGAAGTAATTATCAAATCGCATTCCATGGTTTTAAATTCACGTTTGGCGCCATGATAAATGTGGGGAACTAACTCCGGAGCAAATCGCTCTATCTCTTTCTGCCAGTTGGTGATCAGCGTTGTAGGAACAACAATGAGTGCCTTTTTCTTATCCAAACGGCCTTCATGCTTAAATTGCAGCAATAAGCTAATGACTTGCAATGTTTTTCCAAGTCCCATATCATCCGCTATGATACTCCCAAAACCAACTTTACTATTGTTATACAACCATTGATACCCCCGCTCCTGATAAGGCCGTAATGTGGCATTTAAGTTCTGAGGAATAGCTCTTGGGTCACCCTGCAATAATTCATTGACAACCTTACGGGCAGCAGCGGAGAGAGAAATTTTTGCCTCCTGATATTCTTCCGATAGCGCAGACTGAAGAAGCTCAACCCGTGAAAGATTCTTTTCTTCATCAAGATTATTAAGGAGTGTCTGTATCTCTTTCTGATCAATCAACACATATTCCCCTTTAATATTCACAACTCCAGACATGTTCTTTACCAGCTCCCTAAATTCGTGAACAGGTATCGTTTTATCCCCAATGGCAATCTGCCATTCAAACTGAAGCATTTCATCCAGATTCAAATAACTTTTTCCGGTGGTATCAGATTCCTTACTCTCCAATTTCAACGATGGTTTAGGCCGCGCCAGGCTTTTTAATGAATTGGGCAATAACACACGTATACCCAAGAGTTTAACCAAAGGCAATATGATTAACAAGACCTCAGCAAAACTATCCGAATCAAACAAAAGCTGTTCGGTACCTGAAGAGGATATCAGTGGCTTTATAGCCGTAAAATCGCGCGCTAAACTGGCCAATGATTGGAATACCGAAGCTTTGGATTCATTATATGCCTGATCTTCGATAAAATTTTTAAGCACTAAAGGTTCCTGTAGCGAATCTTTCCGGTTTTCAACCCACAACTGAAGGTCAAAAGTGTTATCATAGCCCTTATCTTCTATTTTTATCAGCGGCACATACAATTTTTCACCCAATAAAAATCGCTGAAGATACTGATGAATTGCTTCCGGTATTTGATTTTCACTAAGCTTCGTAAACGCCTGAAAGTAATTTCTGAAGAATAGCTGTTCAATTTTCGCTTCCGTATTCTGAGTTAATTTAAATGGTGCAGATCCAACTGCTTTCATATAATGTGTTAAAAACAGAGACACTAGTGCAATGATCTGTTCGCGAGGCGATAAATACTTTTGACTCGTTGCATTGATTCTCACTTGTATCAAATCATGTGGAATACTTTGCTGAAGCACAATAAGCAACTGATTCACATCCTCGTTTATAACAGCTGGAATCCACCGAATAACAATCATATTTTTCTTCAACTCCAGCAACTGCGGAATAAAAGCACCGCATTCGGCCAATTTTAAACTAAAATGATATGCTTTATAAAGCGTTTTTAACCCTTTAGAAAGTCGATGTTCAAATTTTTTAGGCAGTCGTGCCAAATAGTTAATGAGTGAATCAAAACCATCGTCTGATGCTTCAAATGTTAGTGCTCCCTTATCTGAATGAAACATAACCTTGTGAAAAAAAGTATCATTATGCACGAACATCTCCACCTTATCAATCCGCTCAAACATTTTTGGTTCAAATTCCACCACATCCTGATTCAGCAGTATTTTCGAATGACGAATAACATTTCGATAGTTTTTTCGCAAAACCGGAACAAATGCCTTTTCATAAAAAACCACCTTTGAGTCGAGAAGAGATAACAGATTATCCATTTGAGGTGTTACCCTTGAAAGGTCAAAATGCTCCCCGCTCTGACTATTCTCACCAACAGGTTCAACCGGATTGTCGATAAAGAGTTGATCAAACCGTGGGATATTCAATTCTTTCTCAACGGTCATTCCCCCTTTCGCCAGCTCTTTTAGAATATCCAGACCATGTAATTGAAAAATTAAAAACGGATTACGATCAATCTCTGCCGAAAGCATATAAATTACAGAAGCCAGGTGTTTACACGGTACTGCCCAATCGGGACAAGAACAACTCATCCTAAAATCAGACCATTTTTTAGGAAAAACAGCTATTTTATGTTTTTGGGCTATTGTATTAAGTTCATCGGGTAATTCACGATTAAGCAGAAGAGAAAGCACTAATGGATCATTGCTGATGGCTTGCATTAACAGTTTCCGTTGCGAATCGGTAAACAATGGCACAATAATTTCAACCTTGTACGGTGTGCGGCGACTTCCTTTTACTTTTGCATTAATACTATTGCCTGCTGTTTTTATTTCAGCCACATAACCATTGCGGGCATAACTTCTTCCCCGAGGTAATCTATTGGAAAAATCAATCTGAGTTAGTGCATTTAGAAAATGTTCACCCCACCAGGTCTTGCCGAATTGTTGAGCCATGATAATCTATTTTTAAAGAAGGCTCAAATAAAGTAAAAAAATATAAAAAAAGCCCCTTCGCAGGGGCTTTTAAAATATCTATGATCCGAAATCATCGAAGTCTACCATTTCATCTGGCACTCCCAAATCATACAGCATTTTTGTGACTGCATCATTCATCATTGGAGGTCCACATAAGTAATATTCGATATCTTCCGGCTCTTCATGCTTATTCAGGTATTCATCGTGAATCACCTGGTGAATAAAGCCTTTTGAACCTTCCCAGTTATCTTCTGGTAGCGGCTCAGACAAGGCGATGGTGAACTTGAAGTTCGGGAACTCTTTCTCGATGGCACGGAAGTGATCTTCGTAGAAAATCTCTTTCTTAGAGCGTGCACCATACCAGAAAGTAGCCTTACGACCAGTTTTCAAAGTATGGAACAGGTGGAAGATGTGTGAACGCATTGGTGCCATACCGGCACCACCACCAATAAACATCATCTCACGCTCTGTTTCTTTAATAAAGAATTCTCCGTAAGGACCTGAAACAGTCACTTTATCACCTGGCTTACGCGAGAAGATAAATGATGAACAGATACCCGGATTTACTTTCATGAAGCCACCAGCTACTCTATCAAACGGAGGTGTTGCAATACGGATGTTCAACATCACAATATTACCTTCCGCAGGGTGGTTGGCCATGGAGTAGGCGCGATAGGTGGGCTCCGGATTCTTCATCTGAAGATCGAACATACCAAATTTCTCCCACTCACCACGGTACTCATCCTCAATGATCATATCCTTGAAATCCACATCAATCTTAGGTACATCAATCTGGATATAACCACCTGATTTAAAGTCTAAAATTTCGCCCTCAGGCAACTTCACCACAAATTCTTTAATAAAGGTAGCCTGACCATCGTTAGACACCACTTCACATTCCCACTTCTTAATACCCATCACCTCTTGCGGAATGGACATGGTCATATCTTCTTTTACCTTCACCTGACAAGCTAAACGCCAGTTATTGGCTTGCTCTTTACGGGTAAAATAACCGGTCTCAGTTGGTAAAATAGAACCGGCACCACTGTCTACCTGACAGCGACACATAGCACATGTACCACCTCCACCACAGGCTGAAGGCAAGAAGATTTTATTACTCCCCAATGCCGATAGAAGCGTTTGTCCTGGTTCCACAACCAGTTTTTTATCTCCTTTGTTAATATCAATCGTTACCTCTCCCGAAGGCATTAACTTTTTCTTGGCATAGAGCAATATAGAAACCAGTGTTAGGACGACCAACAGGAACACCACAACACTGATAAGTATTATTGTACTCTGACTTGCTAATAATATCATTTCTCCATCAATTTTTTAGTGCTTACAATTGGATTCCCATAAAGCTCATGAAAGCAATCGCCATTAATCCGGTTACGATAAAGGTAATACCTAAACCACGTAAGGGAGCTGGCACATTTGAGTATTTGATTTTCTCACGTATGGCGGCAATACCCACAATGGCCAATAACCAACCAATTCCTGATCCCAATCCAAATACGGTTGCTTCAGCCAGGGTTTCATAACCTCTTTCCTGCATAAATAACGATCCTCCTAAGATGGCACAATTTACCGCAATCAAAGGCAAGAAAATACCTAATTGAGAATATAACGTTGGCGCAAACTTCTCCACCACCATTTCGACTAACTGTACCATGGAAGCAATCACTGCAATAAACATGATAAAGCTTAGAAAACTCAAATCAACGCTGGCAAAATTTTCACCTAACCAAGCCAATGATCCGTCACTCAACACATACTTATTCAGCAAGAAGTCAACCGGAACAGTTATTCCCAGTACAAATACGACAGCAATTCCCAATCCAAAGGAGGTCTTCACCGTTTTCGATACCGCCAGGTAGGAACACATCCCCAGGAAGTAAGCGAAAACCATGTTGTCGATAAAGATGGATTTAACGAATATATTAAATAATTCCATTTTTCTCTTTTTTAACGATTACGACTCAATCAGGTCTTTATTACGTGAACGCTGTACCCAGATGATAATACCTACCACAATCAAGGCCATAGGTGGTAAAATCATCAAACCATTATTCGCATATCCCCAATCATAAAAGATTTGCGGGATAATCTGAATGGTTCCCAGTGCAGGCAAAGTCAATGTACCGGCACCTAACAACTCACGGAAGAAGGCCACAATTACCAGAATTAATCCATAACCGGCACCGTTACCAACACCATCTAATACTGAAGGCCATGGTTTGTTACCCAAAGCAAAAGCTTCCAGACGCCCCATGATGATACAGTTGGTGATGATCAATCCAACGAATACAGAAAGCTGCTTACTTACTTCGTAGGCAAAGGCTTTCAACACCTGATCCACAATAATTACCAAGGCGGCCACAACGACTAACTGCACGATAATACGAATTCGCGAAGGAATAGTATTACGCAGAAGCGAGATGATCAAATTGGCAAAAACCGTTACGAAAATCACTGAAATGGACAATACGATGGCCGGTTCCAGTTTAGCTGTTACCGCCAGGGCTGAACAAATACCCAATACCTGAATGGTAATTGGATTTTGTGTGCCCAGTGGGGTAGTAATCAGCTTCATATTTTTGGCTGAGAACAAAGGTTCTTTTTCACTACTCATTGTCGCAACTATTTTAGTTCTTTAAAAATTTCTCATATCCACTCAAGCAGTCCTTAAGCATTTCACTCACACCCTTACTGGTAATGGTACCACCTGAGATACCATCTACAGCATGCACGTTACCGGCTGACTGTCCTACCTTAACTACATCAACGGACACAAATTTTGAAGAGGCATCAAAGATTTTTTTGCCTGAAAAAGGTTTTTGAAAAAATACTTTATCAATTTCAGCACCTAAACCAGGTGTTTCTCCTTTGTGACCAAACGTTGCACCAAACACCGTGTTCTTGTCATCATTCAGTGAAATATAGCCCCAAATAGGACCCCACAAACCCTTACCGCGAACGGGAATCACATACTTCACAGACCCGTCATCCATTTTACATTCGTAAAGCGGGAAAGCACGCTCGGCATCGTCTTTTTTGATCTCTTTCGCTAAATCGACATCAAAGGCTTCTCCGGCTTGCTTTTCACCATTATTATTGAGGATGTAAGCATTCTTGCCAATATACTTTTCATATTTAGCTTCTGCGTCCTTAGCCGTACTTTCAATATTAACCGACTTTAATATGTCGATTTTCTTAGCGACTTCCACATTTTTATTTTGTCTCTCCTTCAATGATTCGGACACAAACGCCAACAGCGCCGCCACCACAATCACCATAACGGAAGCATATAAAAATGTATATGTATTTCCTTGTCTATCCATTTTTCTAATTCTTTTAGGCGTTTACTTTAGCTCTTTTCAAGCGACGGTTAATATTTCCCTGAACCACAAAATGGTCGATCAATGGTGCAAAGGTATTCATCAACAGAATAGCCAACATCATCCCTTCCGGAAAGGCGGGATTAAATACACGTATTAAAATAGCAAACACTCCAATTAAGAAGCCATATATCAATTTACCTCTTTCTGTTCTGGAAGCGGAAACCGGATCAGTAGCCATAAATACAGCTCCAAAGGCAAAACCACCTAAACACAAATGATGAAGCGCCGGTAAATTCATCAACTCATTAGCACCAATTGCATTAAACCCTAAGGCCATCACATAACCACCGGCAAATACTGATAACATAATTTTCCAGTTCGCGATACCTGTATAAATCAATATCGCAGCACCAATCAGAATAGCCAGCGTAGATGTTTCACCAATAGAACCAGGTATAAAACCTAAAAAGGAATTCCATAAATCCGGTACATTTCCTAAAATAGAATCCAGTTTTCCCTGTAAATCTGAGGCTAAAGCTACATCACCTATCTTTTGTGCTTCTGCAATACCTTTCGTTATCGGCAAAGTAGATGCCACATCTCCCAATGCAGTTGCTCCGGAGAAACCATCCACAACACCTTCTCCTTTGCTTAGTCCGGATACCCAAACCAGGTTACCAGACATTTTTGAAGGATAGGCAAAGAATAAGAAGGCACGGGCAATCAAAGCCGGGTTCCAGATATTCATACCTGTTCCACCAAATACTTCTTTACCAATAATCACTGCAAAAATTGTGGCTACAGCAACCATCCACAAAGGTGTATCCACCGGTACAATCAACGGAATTAACATCCCTGAAACCAGGAAACCTTCATTCACCTCGTGTCCTCGCATTTGAGCAAAGGCAAATTCAACTCCTAATCCAACTACATATGAAACAATCACAATGGGTAATACTTGCAATGCCCCGTGCAGGAACTCAGCCCAAAATCCAACTTCCTGTCCAATGGATTGGAAGTGAAAATAACCGGTATTCCAAATACCAAATAAAAAGGCCGGTACTAATGCCATCACCACCACCGCCATTGTACGTTTCATGTCAATGGAATCTCTCACATGCACACCGTTTTTGTTTGTCGCATCAGGCACAAACAATAAGGTTTCAAAGGCATCAAAAGTAGAGTGAAATTTTTCAAACTTCCCGCCCTTTTGAACGTGAGGTTTGATATTATCGAGTAATCTTCTTAACGCTTTCAATGTTATATCGTTTAAAATTTTATTATTTCAATTCATTTAATCGACAAGAGATTAGCTCAACTCTTTTATCATTAAATCGATTCCTGTCCGAAGAATGGATTGCAGATTTAACTTGGATGTACAAACGAATTCACACAATGCAACGTCCTCTTCAGCCAGTTCGTAAATACCCAGTTGCTCCATCTTATCAATGTCTTCTACCAAAATAGATTTGAATAGAAATTCAGGTAAGATATCCATCGGCAATACTTTTTCATACTGACCCGATACCACAAATGCGCGTTCGCCACCATGTATATTTGCATCCAGGCGATACTCTTTTTTGCTGCACATCCAGCTAAAAAATGATCGGGAAACACTGTATTTACCAAATCCTGGCAATGCCCAGCCCATGAACTCGAAATAGTCACCTTCAGGGATCACAGCTATTTGTGAGTGGTAAAACCCAAGATATCCATCATCTTCCAGCTCTGTTCCAGTCAGTACATTACCACTTACATAGCGTAAATTGCCTTCTTTCACATTGCCTTTCACCAATGAAGAGATGTTAGCGCCTACTTTCGTACGGAAATAACCTGCTTTCTGCACTTCAGATCCGGCCAATACAACAATGCGGCTGGCATCATACACTCCCTCTTCAAACAATTTACCAATAGCAATTACGTCCTGTGGCTGAGTTACCCAAACCGTTTCACCTTTGTTAATTGGCATCGTGTGGTGAATCTGCACCCCCACATTACCTGCCGGGTGTGGTCCCTGGAAGCTATGTAAAACAGCACCTTTCGTATTGTTGTACACTTTTGACGCTGCTTCGTGATTAATCCCAATATTGACATTCTCACACAACTTTTTCAAAGCATCAATACCAACCTGGAAATATTTCTCCTGCCCAGAGAGCACAAAATCATAATCAGGCGCCAATGGTGATGAATCAAATCCGGAAACAAACACCGCTTTTGGCGTTTCATTCGGATTGGCAATCACATCATACGGACGCTGACGAATAAATGGCCAGGCACCGGCATCCAACAACTTCCCGATCACTTCTTCTCTGGAGAGATCAGCTGGCTTAGCCGCACCAAATTGCTCGGCTTCCTCCTGACCATCAGTCTTCACTACGACCTCGAGAATGCGACGACGTTCGCCACGATTCACCGCAACCAACTCACCACTCACCGGTGACACAAATTTTACTTCAGGACGATATTTGTCATAAAATAAAACCGTACCAGCTTTCACCTTGTCCCCTACTTTTACCACCATTTTTGGTACCACACCATGAAAATCGGCGGGCTTGATAGCAAAATGTTCGGGTAATGCGGCCTGTCTGAATACTCTTTCAGCTTTTCCTGCAAGCCGAATATCAAGACCTCTTTTAATTTTTATTACCTCTGACATGTTTGAAAAACGGTTTTTTTATATTTACGTGCAAAAATAGATAAAATTATAACTTTTCCATACCAAATTCGATGCTCAAAAGAACCGTGAATATGTGCTATTTACATTTTATTACGCTTTGGAACCAGCTCACTAATAGAAATGTTTCAGTGAATCAAAGAAATAATTCGCTAATATTAACTCTGTGCGTATGGGTTTTACCGGGGTTTTTCGGACAAAGTATCATGGCAAATAATCCGATCCGTAACGCCAGTCATATTCACACTGTTCAATTGCATAAAAAAGGATGGGATCTATCCAACCCCATTATTCAACTCAGGGGCACAGAACAACTCACCCTAAGTTTCGATGATTTTGCATTTGACTCCAAAAATTATCAATATTCTATTGTCCATTGCAACTCTAACTGGGAAATTTCAGATTTGATGCAAACGGAATTTGTAGAGGGATTTATGCCCAATGCCATCGTCGATTATCAATACTCCTTTAATACCCTGCAGCCTTATGTGCATTACTCACTGGATTTTCCCAATGACGAAATACAACTCAAACTATCGGGTAATTATATTATTAAAGTATTTGAACTGGGTGATGAAGATAATCCGGTTCTGATTCGGCCTTTCCGGGTCTCAGAATCTCAAGTAAGCATTATCCCGCGCATCAAATATACTGCCAGTTCATCACTGCGACAGACCATGCAACAAGTGAACTTCACCATTCTGCACCCGAATTTTAGAATTGACAATGCCCACAACGACATCAAAGTCATCGTTCAACAAAACGGGCGGTGGGACAACCAGATTGATGATTTGAAGCCACTTTTCATTCGCAATGAGGAGCTCGCCTATGAATATAGCCGTGAAAATTTATTTGATGGTGGCAACGAATATCGCTGGCTCGATCTGCGCAGTACCCGCTTTGCACCCGAGCATGTAGAGAAAATAAGTTTTCATGATCCCTTTTATCACTTCACCCTGTTTGCTGAAAAAGCACAAGGCTCCAAACCCTATTTTTATCACGAAGACTTTAATGGCAAATATGTGATTGATGTGCGCGAGGAACGGGATCCGCACATCGAAGCCGATTATGTGTATGCACACTTCACGCTTCCTGTTGATGCACCTTTTATTGATGGCGATATTTATGTCACCGGTGGATTAAGAGACTGGCAATTGGACAAGCGCAATAAAATGAACTACAATTACGAATCCAAAGCCTATGAGTTGAGCCTGTTATTAAAACAAGGTTTTTACAATTATCAATACCATTTTCTGGAAAATGGCAAAACCAAAGCGGAAGTAGAGCGCTTTGAAGGCAACTTTGGCCAAACTGAAAATGATTACCTCATATATGTTTATTATAAAGCCATCAGTGACAATTACGAGCGGCTGATCGGCGTGAACATGTCCAATTCGTTGAAATATAGTGCGCCGGGAAAACATTAACAACTTAACACCATTGCATAACAGCACAATAACCTGATAAAATTCATCTGTTATTTTTGATTTTACATTTATCTGATTAAACCCGCCAGAAGTGAATCATACTCGTACTTGACAAGGAATAATGGTTTTCGTTTCATAGCAACAATCTTTAAAACACTGACATTTTTCATAGCGATCCCTTTTGAAATATCATAGATTTGTTTTGTTGTCATTTGAAATAGGAATATACAATCGCATTCCAATTATAATTTCTTCTTGACTGAGTATTAACCTTACAAAACAGATAAACTATGCCAAAAGGAATTTTTAATGTGCCGCCGGCTAAGAATGAGCCCATCTTAAGTTACGCTCCGGGAACAGCTGAAAGAGCAGATCTGAAAAAGCAATTGGAAGCTTTCCGTTCTCAGGAAATAGATATTCCAATGATTATTGGTGGTGAAGAAATCAGAACCGGTAATAAAAAACGGATTCACCCCCCTCATGAAATTAATCACACCTTAGGGTATTATCATCAAGGTGATGAAACACATGTACACAAGGCTATTGACGCAGCTTTAAAAGCCCGTAAGCAATGGTCGGAACTGAGCTGGGAGCACCGTGCCTCCATCTTTCTGAAGGCCGCTGACCTGTTAGCTGGTCCTTACCGTCAGATCTTAAATGCGGCTACCATGTTAGGTCAATCAAAAAATGCCTTCCAGGCCGAGATTGATGCAGCATGTGAATTGGCGGATTTCTTCCGTTTCAACGTACAGTACATGACTGAGATTTATGCCGGACAACCAGCGTCTGCTCCCGGGATCTGGGATCGTGTGGAGTACCGTCCATTGGAAGGATTCATCTTCGCTCTGACACCATTTAACTTTACTTCCATTGCCGGTAACTTACAGACGGCTCCTGCCATGATGGGTAACGTAGCGGTATGGAAACCATCTAAAACATCGGTTTATTCAGCTTACTTCCTGATGAAATTATTCCAGGAGGCTGGTGTGCCTGACGGCGTTATCAACCTGGTTTATGCATCCGGACCTGTAGCTGCAAAAGTAGTCTTTGAACATCCTGATTTTGCCGGTTTCCACTTTACCGGATCAACAGGTGTGTTCCAGGGTACCTGGAAAGCCATTGGTGAGAATATCCACAAATACAAAACTTATCCACGTATCGTAGGTGAGACAGGTGGTAAAGATTTTATTATTGCGCACAAATCCTGTGATGCCAAGGCAGTGGGTACAGCCATTACGCGTGGTGCTTTCGAATACCAGGGTCAGAAATGTTCTGCTGCCTCTCGTGCCTACCTACCTGCCAGCCGCTGGGAAGAAATTCGCAAACATGTGGCTGCTGAGTTGAAAGAACTGAAAATGGGCCCACCGGAAGACTTCTCTAACTTCGTAAATGCCGTGATCGACGAAGCTTCTTTCGACAAATTAGCCGGTGCCATTGATGATGCCAATGCCAGCAACGAGGCGGAAGTGATCATGGGTGGTAACTACGACAAGTCGGTTGGTTATTTTGTGGAACCGACTATTATTCTAACAACTAATCCGAAGTATCAAACCATGGAAGAAGAGTTGTTTGGTCCTGTTCTAACTATTTTTGTCTACGAAGACACCAAGCTGGATGAAACCATGGATATCCTGGATAAAACATCCATCTATGCTTTAACGGGTGCCATTTTTGCCCAGGATCGTTACATCATTGAGAAAATGACCAAACGATTGGTGGATACTGCCGGTAACTTCTACATCAACGATAAACCAACAGGTGCCGTTGTTGGACAGCAACCATTTGGCGGATCACGTGGATCGGGAACTAATGATAAAGCCGGTTCGGCCATTAACCTGATGCGTTGGGTGAGCCCGCGTACCATCAAGGAGACCTTTGTACCGGCTCACGATTACAAATATCCATTCTTAGCAGAATAATTTATCAAGCCTCGCATTAGCGGGGCTTTTTTCTCATCCGATGATTAACAAAGTCTGGTGTTAGTCATCGGATGAATATCCAAGACCTTAAGGTCTAAAAACCACCCCATATAAACTCAATGCATTGAAACATCTATCCATGGTACCAAAACACCATCTCAAAACATGAAAACATCCACCCAATGTACCAAAACACTATCTCAATGCATTGAAACACCCCTTCAATGTACCGAAACACCATCTCAATGCGGTGACACATCAACTCATTATTACGAAATACCCTCTCCTTGCACCGAAACAGGCCCTCGTTGCCCGTAATGCACCACTTAATACCCTGAAATCATTTCGTGATGATGCGTTACTTACGCTCAATGCCCTGCAATAGATCTTAACTTCCTCCCCCAGGCAATAATCATCCAATTAATTCGTTTTTTTTAATCATCTGATTATTGTTTACTTTTGGTTCGTTAAACTCAGAGCCTGATGCCCATTTTGAAAAATACGAAACGTTACATACCCGTCTTCATTTCCCTTGCACTGTTATTACCAGTGCTCAATAGCTGTTTTCTTGGCAAAAATGTTAGCAATGCCAACAAAGCCTACGAAATCGGCGAATACAAACGCGCCGCTTCACAATACAAACGCGCCTATTCCCGCGAAAAGAACCGGTACACCAAAGGAGAACTTTCCTTTTACATGGGTGAATGCTATCGCACCATAAATATCCCCCGAAAGGCAGCATCTTATTACTCTAAAAGCGTCCGTTATAAATTTGAAGAGCAGATTGCTGAACTGTACATGGCAGATATGTATCTGGCTGCGGGTAAATATGAAGAGGCACTGGAAGGCTATGAGAGTTACCTGGAGAAAAAAGGATTTGACCGCCGCGCCAGCAATGGGATCGCCTCCTGCAAACTGGCCATGGATGAAACTAATATGACCCGTTACCAGGTTCAAAAAATTAAAGGCTTAAGTAATACCCGTTTCAGTGATTATTCACCGGGATATGCAGGTAATGATTATGACCAGGTTTACTTCTCCTCCATGCGGACCGAAAAAAAATCACGCCGCCGGAGTCGCATTACCGGCCAGGGAGGCAGCAACCTGTATGTGGCACGCATCGATGCCAAAGGTAAATGGACAGAAGCTGAATCCTTGGGTGAACCCATCAATACCGAATTTGATGAAGGGGCCGGCACGCTGTCGGCAGATGGCAAGGACATGTACTTCACCCGGTGCAAATACGACAATGAGAAACCGCTGGGTGCCGAGATGCTGAAAATATCCCGCACTGGTGGTAAATGGAGCGAACCGGAAGTGATTCAACTAAGTGGAGATAGCCTGTTGGTGGCACATCCCGCCATTTCGAATGATGGTAACACGCTTTATTTTGTGAGTGACAAACCCGGTGGTGTGGGTGGGAAAGATCTGTGGAAAGCAGAAAAAGGCGGCGAAGGCGGATGGGCCGAACCTGTTAACATGGGTGAAATCATCAATACGCCAGGCGATGAAATGTTTCCCTATGTACGGCTGGATGGCACTTTATTTTTCGCCTCCAATGCGCACATCGGCTATGGTGGTTTAGATATTTACAAAGCCATTAAAGACGACGAAGACCAATGGCAGGTCATCAATCTGGGACGACCTATCAACAGTGAAGCCGATGATTTTGGTATTGTTTATAAAGGAATGGAGGAAGAGGGATTATTCAGCTCTTCACGCGGAAGCTCAAAAGGTGTTGATAACATCTATTCATTTCTATTGCCCATGCTAAATTTTGAAATGCGCGGTGAAGTGCGCAGTCAAAAAGATAATACCCCTATTACAGATGCCTACCTCCGTTTGATTGGAACCGACGGCACCAACTTAAAATTGCGCATTAGCGAAGATGGATCCTTTGGCACCAAACTGATCAAAAACACCGACTATGTGTTTATGATCGCGGCGAAAGGTTACTTCAATCAGAAAGAGAAGATGACCACTGTGAACCTGGATGATGATCGGATCTTTGAATTCAATATGGAAATGATCCCCATGGAAGATGCCATTGTGTTGAAAGATATCTTTTTTGAAGAAGATAAGTCGGATCTCAACAGCAATGCCCGACGTGAGTTGGACCGCTTGGCCGAAATCCTGGAAATGAATCAGGCGGTGGTGATTGAAGTGGGTGCTCACACCTCCGGCGAAGGCGACGAAACCGAGAGTATTGTACTGAGTCAACAGCGGGCTCAAGCTGTTATGGATTACCTGTTGAGTAAAGGTATCGCCACCGAGCGCTTATCGGCTAAAGGTTATGGTGACACCCTGCCGGTAACAGTAAATCGTCTGCAGGCAAAAGAATTTGACTTCCTTAAAAAAGATGACAGACTAAACAAAGCATTCATCCAAAAACTACGACCTCAACAGCGTAAGAAAGCACACCAGATTAACCGGCGCATTGAGTTTAAGATAAAGGACTAAAAAATTAAGGAACACCAACTTCAGCGATATTAAAAAAACGGTAATCAATGCTTCATTCCTGGTTTGTTGCACACTGAGATTTCCTTTTAACTGGAATTCTCCGGTAATTCTTCCTACATTAAGGTATAAAACCTGACGCCATGACGGATCCATACAACAACACCATTGCCATCCCGGAAGCATTAATCCTGCGGAAAATTCATTTGATCCGTCAGCAAAAGGTAATGCTGGACCGCGATCTGGCAGAGCTGTATGGGGTTGAAACAAAAGTCCTGAAACAACAGGTCAAACGTAACCTGGAACGTTTCCCTGAAGACTTCATGTTCGTGCTAACCCATGATGAATTTGCCCACTTGAGGTCACAATATGTGACCTCAAGTTGGGGTGGTGCCAGATATGCCCCGATGGTTTTTACCGAACAAGGGGTAGCCATGCTCTCCAGTGTATTGAGAAGCCCCAAAGCCATTCAAGTCAATATTCAGATCATGCGCCTGTTCACCAAAATGCGACAAATGGCACTTTCCGATAGGAATTTGAAGGCTGAATTGGAAACCATGAAGTTTCACCTCAACAATCACGATAAAAGCATCAGGAAGATTTTCTCGTATCTGGATTGCCTCATTCAAAAACAGGAAGGCCATCCCCCAAGACCCAAAGTAGGTTTCAAACGATCCGATGAAGCATAAAAAAACCTCCCGAAGAGTTATTCAGGAGGTTTAACAGATTATTTAACTAAGATTATTTTTTCGTCACTTTTTGAGTGCTTACAGAACCATCTTCAAATGTCACCTGAATGATGTACAATCCCTTTGCCAATTCCCCCGTTGGGATCGATGAATCGACATTATACACTTCTTTCACCAATTGACCTACCGAGTTGTAAAAAGCAACAGAAACAACATTGCTCTCTGAAGCGATTTTAATCGTATTCTGGAAGGGGTTTGGAGAAATGGCCATTTGTTGTTTTACCATATCACTCACGGCCGTTGTAACAACCGAAATATCGGCCGATCCCCTTGGTATAATCTGATGGGCACCATCGTAAATGGCAGCGACACCCACAACTGTAGCTGAAGCAGGAATCACGTTATCTACCAAATCTGTTCCTTGAAAATTTGTTCGCAACACAATTTCATTAGCGCCCTTATCTGTGAGTGTATAGTTTTGTCCATCGGCAAATTTATCACCTGCTTTCGCACCAAAACTAACATTGGAAAGCTTCACCAGTTTCGACTCATAGCTGCTCCAGTTATCTATTAAATCAGAAATCGTTAGCTCAGTTGCTGAAACCACATTTCCATTAGAAGTGGCTGCTCCTGGATCCATTGCTGGAATAAACTGAAGTAATCCTCTGAACTCACTCAAGGCTCCAATCAATCCGGCAATTCCATCATTCAGAACATAAACAGTTGTGATCTTCGCACCATCATCATCAATCAAAATACCCCCTGTGGCATCCTGAACGACTTTTTGATTACGACCGGCTTGCTGAAATGTTAAAAACACCTCACCTGTTAATTTATAAACCGTACCATCCGTTAATCCCCCTCATAACTCAGCAATGGTAGCTACTTCGACAGGAAAAGAATACGTAGCAGAAGCGACTGAACTTTCTGTCATTCCAGCTTTGTAGGCAATCGCTTTTAATGTTGTTGTAGAACTAATGGAAACCGGATTCTCATATAAAGTAGAAGCATCCGTTGGTATGGTTCCATCTGTTGTATAATAAATGGCGGCATCAGCAGTAGCAGAAGTAATGGTTACGGATTGAGCACTCGTATATATTCCAGCTTCTATGGATAAAACAGGCTTCTCCACTATTGGGTCACCACTGCCTGCATTTCCAGTCCATGAAATATTATCTATAATAACCTGTCTTCCTCCAGAAGCTTGTGCAAAACCAATCGTAAAATCACCGGTAACATTTACAGCTATTTCGCCACTATTCTTTTTAACTCCCTGTTCTCCGGATGTAGTAACAGTGGCTAACGTAGAGCCATTAATACGAAGCTCTAAATTAACATTACTTCCATATGCTTGCTGATAATCGAATGAAATAATCAAACATCCACCAGTGATTGACCCACTGGTCACAGCTGCAGTAGATGATTTACCTAATGTTAATGATGACCCATCAATTGATAAATCTCCACGACTACCTACATAGTTCCAGGTCGACCCATCCTGCCCTGTGAACGATCCAGTCTTATAACTTGTACCTTCACTAAAATTATCAAACGTTTCCAGGCCTTGGGAATATCCCTGGAACGCAAAAGAAAACAAAGACAATAAACAAAGAAGTAAAACTTTCTTCATAACATAAATTTTAGGTTAGAATATCAATTAAA
>JAEINY010000075.1 GCA_016342595.1 Marinilabiliaceae bacterium | reverse complement strand
GTCATTTTGGCTATTTCAATACCCATTTTCGCATTTTTTAGGGCCATTTCATCTATGGCCATGGCGTCTTTGGCTGACTGGAGGTCATTTTCCCGAATGGCTTCTATTTCTTCTGCAATTTCAGCATGTGCTTCAACCATCGCAGCGTCCATAATTGAATCCAGGTTCAGGTTTTTCATCTCTTGTTCTACCTCTCGCAGGGTTTCTTTTTCAATTTCGGCCCACTCTACTTCAGCCAGCGCTTCTTCTACACTTTGCAGGATCTCAGCGGCCATCTCTACATTTTGTTCGGAGAGCGCCACTTCTATCACTTGTTCTACTTCTTCAGGCACTTCTTCCAGTTCTTCCACTTTTTGTTTAACTCTTTTTTCCAGTGTATCGAGTGGCAAGGTTAATGATTCTTGTTCTATGAGACCAGCTTGAGCCGAAGTAGAAGCATTGATCATCCGGTTGAAATGATACAGATAGTCATCGTTTGATTTGTTATAAATACCGGTTGCAGAAACTAAAATGAGGCTGATGAAAATCAATGCAGCCGCAAAGAATCTTTCAGTTACTTTATTTTTCATTGTGTTGAGGGTTTTAAGTCGTTTGACACGTGTTAATAATCCGCCTTTATTTTGAGTAAAGGCGACAGCATTATAATGCGTTTGAAGTGTTAGTTGCTGAGCAGAAGCCAAGGCTTTGATATAGTTTAATTTGTCTCCTGTAATGGCTATGGCTAAATCATCGCAGCTGTGCTCCCGTTCATCGCGGATAATACGGGATACAATCCAGACGGCCGGATGAAAGAAGAAAAGCGTTTCAATGATGGATTGAAGGATGTTGAATAGGTAATCGTGGCGTTTGATGTGCGCCAGTTCATGCGCAATAATGGCCTCAATTTCTTGAGGTGTGAGGGCGGTGAATAAGGATATCGGAACAAGAATGACTGGTTTCAGGTGGCCTGCAATCATCGGGACTTTGGCCACATAGGATTGACAAGCCTTGATGGGTTTACTGATGGACAACCGCTCTTTTAAGGCCTCCAGCTTATCTTGCCAGATAGTTTCCAATGGCAGTACTTGTTGTTTTGTTAGACGGTGTAGATACACCATACCACCCGCCATGCGAAGCAAGAAGAATAAGATACCTAATAGCCAAAGTGAAAAAACAATATGGAAATTGGACTGAACAGCTGTTTTTACATTTATCCACTTCAAGTGTGCTTCAGATGGTTTCTTGATCGGTGCTCCTTCTGTCGCTACCAGAAGTGCTTTTATTTCATGGGTCATCCCATCACTGCTGGTTATGAGTCGTTCTTTTAATAGTTGCTTTTCATGGGCATATTGGTAGGATTTGATACCCGTGGCAATAGAGCTACCCAGGATCAGCAGCAGGGTGGAATAAGCGACAAAATTGCGTACCCGGGCCGAGAATGATTTCATGAGTACCAGGGCTACTATTAATAGTACCAACAGGAGGGTGGCTTGCCAGCTGGAGTGAAACAGTACCCAGCCAATGGCTTCAATGATCTGATCTGAAAAAAGAGATCGTATTGCTTCCATAATTATTTGTTTTGCTCCATATCGTCAATAATCTTTTTAATCTCATCCAATTCAGCTTTAGAGGTTTTTTTGTTACCCAGCAGTTGCATCATTAAATTGGAAGCCGATCCGGCAAACGCCGTATCAATAAATTTAGCCAGCAAACTGCTTTGTGTCTCCTCTTTTTTGAGGGCCGAAGAATAGAGGTGGCTCTTGCCGTTGAGTGTGCGGGTCAATAAACCTTTACCAGTCATATTTTGCATGATTTTCAAAGCAGTGGTATAACCAACATCTTTCTTTTTTAAGAGTTCGCCATGAATCTCCTTCACGGATAGGGGCTCCTTTTCCCATAGAATGTTGAGTATTTCCAATTCAGCGGCTGTCGGATTGCTTTTTTCTTTGCTCATGATTAACTACGATAAGTGTCGTACAAATATATACGATACTTGTCGTAGATGCAAGTGTTTTGCTGTAAATCTATTTTTTGAAGTTCTTAATCGAAATTAAATTACTCCGGTTTTCATATGGAACTGGCTTAAATGATAGTAATTGGGAATGAACTTTTATCAATATTATTTATTTGCCAATGTAGTAGGAATTAAGGAAGTTGGAAATTTTGTGACAATAGTAGTACCTTTTTTAAGAGCAGATTTAATTTCAATATCTCCCTTGTGTTCCTGAATAATAGTATAGGTTATTGATAATCCCAGTCCGGTGCCTTTTCCGGGTTCTTTTGTGGTATAGAAAGGATTTATTACCTTAGAAATGTTTTCTATACTTATTCCGCAACCTGTATCAGTTATTTCTATTATTGCCCAACTATTTTCTTTTTTCGTCGAAATAATTATAGTTCCTGTGTTTTCAATTGCATCTATTGAATTGGAAAGAATATTTATAAAAACCTGGTGAAGTTTTCCTTCATTTCCTGCAACTATTATATCATTGCAACAGAATTCAGTTTTAAGATTTATTTTGTTTTTTATTTTATGTTGTAAAATTGTGATGCAATTATTTAAAATATCATGAATATGGCATTTTTCATGGAATGAGTCGCTGCTTTTACTAAACTGATTTAATCCTCTTACAATATCGTTTGCGCGATCAACACCTGTTTTTATGCTATTTAGGAGCGTGTCAATTTCATCGTTTTTAATTCGTTTATTGCGGAAATAATCTTGTAAGCCCAGATAGCCTCCCATAATAAAGTTAAGAGGATTATTAATTTCATGTGATACTCCAGCGGTTAATATACCTAGTGATGCCATCTTATCGGCATGTAACAATTGTGCCTGTGTTTGTCTAAGATGTTTCAGTGTTGTTGTTAATCTGGAATTTTGATTATCTATAGTTTTATTTTTAATCAACAATGCCTTATTGTTTTTTTTCAGTTTCTTCTCACTTAGGGTTAACAGGTCGTTTAAATCTGTTATTTTTTGTATGTAGCTCGAAATTATTTGTTTTGTAGATTGAGCTATTGAAAATAAAGTGAGTAATATTGCAGATATAAAACCAATTATAATAAAGAGTAGGTGTTGATATACCAGGCTATACATTTTTTTTACTGGTACGGAAATTCCAAGTGTCCAAAAATTGGTATTTGCTATTGGTGCGTAAACGAGCATTTTAGTAATGTTGTCTGGGTCTATAATGAAATTAATTCCGCTTTTACCGTTGAGCATATTTTTGCCGGCAGTTTGCAAATGTTTAAAGCCTGCTGAATCGCTGGTTAAAACATTTATTTTCATTAAATACTCTGGTTTAGGATGAGCCACAATTAACCCTCTGGAATCTACTATCCATCCATAACCGTTTTCTTCTATTTTGATATTTGAAACTATTTTCGAAATGGTTTTCAGATTTACTACTCCTAAAATAATACCTGATATTTTATCATTATGTTTTTTTATAGGTACAGCAATTGGTATTATCATATTTCCTGTTGATTTTGAGATAACAGGATCTAAAATGGAATATGGTTTTTTTTTAATAAATATATCTTTAAAGTATTCTCTGTCAGAAATATTGTATTTTGTTTTCCCCAGCAGTGTACTATTATAGGAGCCATCAGGTTTACCCATAATAAGAAAATCGTAAACATTCTGTCTGCTTTTTACAATTCTTTGAAGGTCAGGCTCCATGTTTTCCCAGATCCCACTCTTAACACTTTTTAGCTGAGCTACTCTTTCCATTTCTATTATGAGAATTTGTAGCCAATTGGATATTTGTTCGCTTCTCGCATTAACAATTTGTGCACTTAAATTTTGAATAGAAGTTATCTGCTTTTTTCTTCCTTGGTAAAAAATATAAATGCCCAATAACAGGTATATTAAAGTTAGAATAGGAATAACCACAAATAGATATCTTTTTTGTATCGACATAATGTGAAAGATTATATTTGGTTTGAGTGTTTGGATTTTGTAATAACAATGTAGTCAATATTGGCCTTTATTTCAACTCTTTGATATTTACTATTGGGGAAATGACGTAACTATGTGAAAAGAGGTGGGTGAATTTAACGAGTCTTTGTATGATTCGTTAAAGTATTTTACTGTCGCAAATTTAAGAATGGAAACAAATACCGACCTAAAGTTAAATCATATAGAGTAGAGTTAGAATCCTCTTGTATATGGTGTGTTTATGGTGGGATAAATTGTATGGTGGAGTTTTTCTGTTGACTGGGGATCACCATTAAGGTGTTCGTGGAACAGCTTGATCAGACTTGATTTATCCACTTCGGTCTTAGTAGTGGTTTTTACATCCCGTAAATCAATGAAGTAACTGGAAAAGTGATCCGGCAGATCGGTAACGATGGCTGTATTTAAGAAATTCGTTTCATTATAAATGGTGTGGTAGAACCCTTTTGATTTATCAATGATGAAAGTTTCCTTTTTTAAATTGGTGATGCAGGCTGATTTATCACACTGCTGGATGCAGGCCTCATCCAATTTGTGCTTCTCACAGCCTGTGACCTGATGGAACAGACATTGCCGGCTGGTCATAAGTACAATGGGATGATAGATGCGATAGAATAATTTGAAATTCTCCGGTGCTTTGATATTTCGTATCTGGTTTTTACTTATTTCGTTTGAAATAAACGCACCGGAACAGTTAAAGTGTTCGTTCAAACCTAACAGACTATAGGAATTAGCTGTGTTCAGATCAGGCCCGGCTATCCATGGGATATCCAGATTACTTGCCTGGTATGCAATTCCGGTATTATTGGTAACAATGCATTTGGGCTTTACCTGTTGAAGCAGTTCTACCGCAGTATGATAATCCTCACCGATTATAACGGGAGGGAACCAGGGGATGAGTGTATTATTTTGGGTGAACAGATCGAATAATTCAGCTTGCTTATTTTTGATTCCATTGGGCAGTTGGAAATAGATGTCTGCAACACTTTCATTGCACAGAGATACATCTTGTGTAGACGAGATTAATACTGATAACGAGGGGGATATTTTTGCTGCTGGCTGATTTTTCAGAGCAGGAATTTTAACAGGAGCTATGGTTTCTTTCGAGCCATTTAAAATGAATAAAATTCTCTTTTTAATGGAAGTGAGTTCTTTAAAAGGCAGGTAAAGAGCTCTCACATTGTTTTCTAATTCCAGATGCTCAATGTAATAAGCTGTGTCATCAATCGCCTTCAGTCGCTTCATGACCATCCCTTGGTTGAGTGCCTCCGTCCCCTTGGCCGACAAATTTACTTCAGAATGCACCATGAATGCAGTGTCGGGTGATTTTATGTTGACTGTTAAAGGTGACCCGCAATCTCCTGAGATGCTTATTTCCAATGGTACTTTGGCAATACTTAAGGATTTGATTTTCTCTTCAACTGTCGTTTTAATGGCTTCTTTCTCCGCATATAGCTTCAGCTGATCTTTTTCCATATCAGCAGAAGTGGCATAGGTATTCACCTCAGAAAGATGTAGAATGGAATGATCGCGAGGATTATCAATAAACAGGTCTTTGGTAATATTACCGCTTAAGAAGCCATTTGAAAAGTCGCGGTTAAAGACCTTATACAGATCACTGTTGTCAGCTTTTTTGTCTTTAGCTGTAGCTAATTGCTTCAGTTGCTTGTTCAGGGTGTTAACCACCGTGTACACGTAATCCGACTTCTTGATGCGTCCTTCAATCTTAAGGGAGGCAACGCCGGCATCGGAAAGCTGCTGAAGATCAAAAAAGGCAGAGTTATCTTTCAGGTTAAGCGGGTAATCTTTTCCTTTGGATGTTGTGAGGTATCGCTCACGGCAGGGTTGACTGCACCGGCCGCGGTTTCCGGAGTTGCCGCCATGAACTGAACTCATGTAGCAGAGGCCTGAAAAGGAGATGCAGTTGGAACCATGGACAAATACTTCTGTTAAGATATTGTTTTGGTGACCAATGGCTGTCAGATCTTTTATCTCCTCGATATTTAGTTCGCGGCATAGATTCACCCGATTGACACCGAGTTGACTTAAAAACAGGATCTGCCCTTCGTTATGGGTCGTCAGTTGGGTAGATGCATGTATGTTAAGATCTTTAAAGTATGTTGACAGCAGGTACAGCATTCCCAGATCTTGCACAATCACACCATCGATGGCCGTATTCCTCAATTTATTTAGCAAGGCGATAAGGGCAGTGATTTCGTTTTCTACAATGATGATGTTGAGCGTTATAAAAATCTCGCAATTATTAGCATGAGCCAGACTTAAGATGCCCGGTAAATCATCGAAGCTGATATTCGCTGCCCGATTTCTGGCGTTAAATTTATCCAGTCCACAATAGATGGCAGTGGCTCCGCCAAGAATAGCCGCTTTTATACAATCCACATCACCACCAGGTGCCAGTAATTCAATTTTTCCCACAGTATCACTCACTTATTTGATCATTCTCCTTGCCACTCGATGCTTTAGCAGGGTAGACGTTCAATTTATGGGGGCCAAAAGTAAGGCTTTCATTCTGTTTTAGGACAATATCTGTGCGAAATGATGACTATAGAAGGATGTGAAGTGCACCTTAGGCGCATTCAGATTAGTATACGGTTAGAAAGCAGATGTAGGTTATAATTTGCCATAATGTAGGAGGAATCATTCCAGTGATAAGAAATATTCTAAATTTTTCTTTGATGTATTGAAAGAAAGTTCAAAGATGCCAAGTCATAGGGTGAAGAGTGATTGCTGCTAATATACAGGGCTGGAGGTCACTTACTTCATCGTGTTCTTTTTTATTTCCAGGGAATGTAATTCATTTCATCAAGATCGTACGAAACATCTGACTTATAAATAGCCTGCCAAAACAAATTTGAATTGTCGACTTCGACTATGATTTTATAAAACCCTTGTTCTAAATCAGATATGTTTAAATTTAGTTGCCCATCGGCAAAAACCTGGTCAGTGTTATTAATAACGCTCTTTTTATCTATTCCGGTTGTATCTAAGGCAGTAGATTTATATACTTCATCAAAATCAATATCTTGATATTGTGTTGAAATATGCCCTGGAACAATCCAATGGGAAGTAATGCTGCCATTTGCATGTACATATATTACATCAACTGCAGGATTCGGTAAAATTGAATAATTAGTTCTTACACCTATGGACCCATCATTATTAATTGATGTGTGTTTAGCATCATTGGGATTTCCAAAACCTTTTAATATATCTCCATTATGATCAACAATGTTCAATCCGGTAATTAATGCCAAATCATTAATTTCAATTTTTATGTCATCTTTTGAATCTTTGCTACAAGCAACAAAAGAAATTAGCACTATTAATGATCCCCATAAAATTGCTTTCATATTCTAAATTCAAGTAATTATTTTTCTTTGCTTCCAATCAAATAAATTTTTTCTTTAAACCGCGAATTGCGCTAATTAAACGAATTATTAAAATTTCTGGTAATTAACGTTTTCCGGCGGAAAACGAATTCGTGTAATTCGTTATATTCGCGGTTCCATTAAAGAAAACTGCGAAGCAGTTGATATATTGTAATTAGGTGTTTCATATATCAGTAGGTTGCACTATTAATAAATACTTAAACTTGCAATTTGTAGCACTAGTCGATCAGTATTATGTAACAGTTATCTGTATTTGATTAAATGAATAGTGAACAACTACAGATTCAACCATTGCACAAGCTAATAATAGTGCAATGGTGGAGTCGAATCTGTAACTGTTATTCAAATCTATATTTTTATTAAATCTTACAAATCATCCACGATGCTGAGTAAGGTATTCACCAGTGATTCTCCTAATTTTATGGAGCGCTCGGCCGACCAACCAACAATGGGGTCCGGAAGGTTGTCATTTTGTTTAAAGGGCATCTCTAAGGTCTGTGACAGGCAGTGAAATTCCTCCCCCAGGTTCTTGGAGCCGATCTGTAGATTAGCCGTGCCGGGTTCATTTTTAGGATAGCCATGCTCGTCTTGCATATCCGGGCTGAAAGCTTTCCAGTTGCTCATAAAACTACCCTCTAATTGATTGAGTTTTTTGTCGTAGGAGGGAATGCCTTCGATGCCTGAGATAAATACATAGGGCAAGCCTTCATCACCATGTACATCCAGGCAAAAGTCCATACCTGTTTCCTTCATCTTTTCTTTGACGTAAAACACTTCAGGACTGTTTTCGATACTCGGTTCGGCCCATTCGCGGTTGAGGTTAACACCCTTAGCATTCACCCGGAGGTTACCCAGGATACTACCGTCGATATTCATGTTAGGTACCAGGTAGAGATTGGCTTTATCCAGCAAGCTGATCGAAGCGGCCTCTTCCTCATCCAGTAATCGGCTGATGAGACCCAGCATAAACCATTCGGCCATTGTTTCGCCGGGGTGTTGACGCGCTATGACCCATAGTTTTTTCTTAGTCTTATCCCCATCACCAATGCGCAGAAAATCAATGGGTCTGCCTTGAAGTGTTTGGCCGATGGATTCTAAAGTACAAAGGGGCGATTGTTGGGCATCATGAACCAGGTCCAGGTGTTGCTCATAGGAGAAGGGCGCGAAGTAGGCGATATACACCGAATCGTATTCAGGTGTCAGCTCCATACTTAAAACCCCGTCAATGTATTTAGTTGGTATCTGAAACCAGGTCTCCCGATCGTATGAAGCCCTGGCCTGGTAATTCTCCCAACCTTCCGGATAGGCTGCTTCGCCGGCATTAGTCAGGTTTAGCTGGCAGACTTGTCCTTTGGCGCCCTGTACTCTGAAATAGAACCATTGCAGAAAGTCAGACTCCGTGTCTTTCCGTATTTTTAGTTGTATGTTTTTAGGGCTATCGGCATTGATGACTTCAATGTTTCCGGCATCAAACGTAGAGGATATACTTAGTTTCATCGTCTATAATTTAAATCTTTGGTCTGTTGATTTGTGTAAAGCTCAAAGATAATATTCAACTTCAATTATAAAATTGATAAATAGTTCATAAGGAATAATTTTTCCTGATTTTTAATAAATGAAACACTAGTGGTGTAAATCGTATTTTATAGTACTTATCAATTCTTTAATGAAATCCACCATAGTGCAATCTGCCAACCAATGTGCGAACCGCCTAATTGCAATAGCGTTAAGAACGGTGCAGTGAAGGCGAATAGAAAGAAAAGTTGTTTGATTCCGTCTTAGAACTCATAGGTTTTTGGGAACCAAAATCCATGAAGTTCTTGAACGGAAGAGTTCATTAAATGTCTTTTTCTATATTCTCCCTATTTAGGGAGATCCCGGTTTACCGGGAGAGGGGCTTTCCGCCGTAATGTAATCGTTTAGCGTATATTGCAATTGAGCGGCGGCCTTTTTGGTTTACTTTTTTTGGCTGTAGAAAAAAAGTAATCCCGGTTCACCGGGAGAGCACTTATATGAAAATTGTTGATAATGTGTTGTAGAAGTTTAAGTTGTGAAAAAGAACAGATGAAAATAAATACTATAATCTAGTGTTTGTAGCACTAGAGGCTGGTAACCATCCTATAGCCATTTAGTGCCTGTAGTTCTCTATTTTAAAATGTTTTAATACTCGCATTGCCCTTAAGGTATTCCATCTGCTTGGTTGACCGGCTTTCTCCATAATGAAGTGTACTTGTCCGGGATGGGCTGCGTTTAAGTTCCAGCTTCCATTTTTGTTTTTTTTATTTTGAACAATGTCAATGGCTGCTTTCATTCTTGTATCCCAATTAGTGCCGGCACTTTGAAAATAGTCCAATGCCCGAAGAATATCATACCGCCATCGACAAGGATAGTGCATCTTTAAAAAGTCTTTGTTAATAATATTACCTGTTCGGTCAGACAGGAACAAGTGATGGAGCAGGATAAATTCCTCCGCACTTTCTTTGGCACTTTGAATATCATTCATTCGATAAGTGTATCCGGATTTCTGAAACGCATGGAATCCTTCAAGGACTGAAATGGTGGTGTGTAAAGAACTGTGTGTTGCACCACTTCTGGTTGTTCTGCAATTGAAACCGCCATCTGGCATTACCTCATTCAGAATACTATCGACAATAGAGCACAATCTTTCCTCTTCGGTTTTAAAGTATGAGGCATAATTCAAGAACATGCCGTTTACGCAAACATCCGTATGTTGTAAGGAGGAAGGCCCCAAAGGGATGCCTCCATCAGCTGCCTTGCCGGAATTCAACGTTAGCTCGATTGTCTTTTGGGCGATGCCGTTGCGAGGGGGGAGATTCAAATTACGAAGGTCAAGCAATGTGTAGTGCGTAGATGTCCATTTGGGTTGATAAAACCTTTCACCCCAATGACCGTTTGAATGACGTTTGGATAAGAATTGCTTTCCCCAACCTTCGTTTGTTATTCTGTTTTGCAGGTCCGTTCTATCATTATCCAGCAAATCCCGATGAACTTGATATTGAATGGAAACATCCCCTTGGAGCAACCATTCTATGATTTGTTGTTTATCCATTTCAATAGTAAGCGATTGTTCTGCTCAGTGACCGAGCTATTATATCGTCTGCATTCACGATTAAGCCGGTCCTTTACCCACCGCAAATCTGACGGACTCACTGCATTGGCTTTAAAGTTTTTGATTTTCATCGGTGTGATTTCCAGTTGTAACAGATTTCCTGTTTTCGGATCAACGCTGGCAAAATACATCAATGCTAAGTCACCTCTGTAATGCTCTTTCCCTCCAATGCCTTCATAATCATTTAAAAAGTCACCACACCCATATAATATCAATTTGTTGTGATAGACTTCGATGGCTTTAAAATGGTGTGACGAATGGCCATGAAATACATCAATATGGGCACTATCAATCAGATTGTGGACAAATTCCCTTTCATCGGCATGTATTTCATAACCCCAGTTACCGCCCCAATGCAGACTTAATACGACAATGTCGCCGGGTTGTTTGATGGATTCAACGAGCGTCTTAATTTCCCGGATTCCGGTTGTTGATAAATCCTTTAGCACATTAACTCCCGGCCGGTCTTTCTGCGCCGCCCAGCTTGAACTAATGCCGCTGGAAGGCATGCCATAGGATAATACCACCATTCTTCCCTTACCCTCAACCTCAATGATAGCTGGTTGATTAGCGGCCTTTAAATTCATACCGACTCCGGCATATTCTATTTCTGCCTTGTCAAGACTATTAATAGTTTGTGCGAGGCCCTTATACCCCCAATCCAATGTGTGGTTATTAGCTAGCGAACAGAATAAATTCTCAAGGATTGAAAGGCATTTTATATTTTTAGGATGCATGCGGTATTGGATGCCTTTTCCGGGCCAGTATGAATCGTTGGTGGTGATACTGGTTTCCAGATTGATAATCTTTAAATGCGGTTTGATACGGTCAAATTTCTGAAGCGCATCACCCCAGATATATGAGTAATTGACGGGATAGTTAATACGGCCGTTTTCGTTCTCTGCCAGGCTTACATAGCCCCGGGCATCCGTCATATACGACTCAAATATCTGCGGATCGCCGGGGTGGGGGAGGATTTGGTCGATTCCCCGTCCGGTCATCACATCACCGCATAGAAATAGCTTTATTGTTTTATCAGCATCCTGCATCTCAATAGCTCTTTTTTCACTATTATTTAGGGTACTAAGCTCTCTTAATGGAAGTGCCATGGTTAGTGTAACGAGTCCGATAAGAAGAATGCCCTGTTTCATGAAATTGTAATTGATTTCAGCAAAAAAACACATGCCATTGGCACCCCTTCCTGATCGTTTATTTGATAAGGGGTGGGCAGGCCTGTTTTTAATGTCAATTTACAAAATCTTATCAAGCGAAGCAAAGTGAACGATGTGCAATGGTTGAGACGAATCTGTAACTGTTACCCAATCTGTTTTATCATTGTACATTAGACTATCAATTAACCTAATATGAATTGACTGCATAATAAGAGCCCTATGAATCGAGAGGTTCATAGCCTGTCCCGTTTTGCGGGATACGGTTCTGTTAGAGGTTTAGGGGTGAGATTCCTTTTTTCCTACTCGACTGTATGCAGGTGTTTGTTCACATTCCTAATAAGTTTCTGTGATAATACTTTTTCTATCAAAATACAGCCAAAGCTGATACGGTGTGCTGAGTTATTTTTTGTTTTGTGGGAGGGCAAATCTCAACACCGCTGTGAAGCGGTAACTCGGGGAGGGCTTGGAAGCTTATTGGTAAGCTTTGCTTGTGGGGATGCTCTGCGCGGCTTGCCAATGTGCTTATCAATTTGCGATGGCCTAATTAGGTACATACAATGTTGAATTAATAAATGCTACTTACATATCTTTAAAATTAAAAAGTTAACCATTCAATGATAACATTACCTTTACACGTAATATCATTAGCTACTAGTAACTCTATTGTTCCTTTGAAATTTCGTAGCTCATACCCTATCCACTCCCTCTTCTCAGCGCTGTCTCCAATCTCTTCCGAAGGAATTATTTTATTAATTAGTTCATTCAATATTTTTAGCGTTGTAGGAACATCCCAAAAGCTTTGTTCATTATTAATTGATTGATGCACAAAAGGTCTTCCCCCATTAGGAAATACGCTAACCTCTTTACTGGAAATTTTAGATTTTTGAACATCAATATATGAAGCAATTTCACTTAGATTTGTTGTTGGCAACCAAACCGTAAGTTTCCCATTTTTACCAAGTTGACTTTTCGCAAACGGTTTTACAAAATTCTCAAAATACCCCATTGCTAATGACGCAGATGGTATTGTTTTTAATGAAAATGAATCCCTTGTTTGATTCAATTGTGAAATCAAGCCCTCTATATTACTAGGCTCAAGAGTAGCCTTTTTAAATATAGAAATGCTTACACCAAAATAATCTGATGGGAGTTTACACTCTGCGTCAGCTATTAGGAATGCACGAGTCAAGCCTAGGCTTCCAAGAAACAATCCCATTTCAAATAAGACATTGTCTCTAGGAACAAGTCGTTTAACTTTTCTTGATTTCTCTACATCATCTGCAGTTGCAACCAAAATTCCATAATCAAACCGGCGAGATGATTTCACCAAGCTATCAAGAAAGCTCTTGTTTTGAGCGAAAATGTTCTGCTCATTCCAAAGAACACATTCAACCCATTCTCCACACTGTCTTTCAATCTCAAATTTAACCTGTTCTGCTACACTTAGCCCTTCACTTGAAGAACCGATAAATAGTTTTCTCTTCATATAAATAATCGTTTAAAATCGTTGTCAATTTGTTTTTTGCCAATCTTTCTTACATCTGCAAACACCTTATCATGGCAGTGTTTATATTTTTTATTACTACCACATATGCAAGGTTCATTTCTACTTATGGCTTTGCCACTCGAAAAAGCAAGTTCAATCCATTCACGCCACTTTGATTTGTCCCCGTCTCTTAATAGCTGAGAGTAGAACTGGTAAAAGCCTCTAGTACCATGAGAATACTCACCGTTAAGGTATTTCCCATGCTTGACGCGATGTAGATGGTTCGCTAGATAAGCTTTTGCATGCTCTTCAATAAAAGCATGCAAACTAATGCCGTTCTTACATTTCAAAATTTCATCTGGCAATACCGTGATACAGCAACTATTATTTGGATACTTATGCCAATCAGCATGGATTGGAATGTCTCCACCAACTTCAAATAAAATAGGGAAACGATAGGGAAACCCCTTGCTTTCAATAATTTCGATTGAAAAACATCCTAAGTCTTCATGTTCATGAGATGTAATATTTAATATTCCCTTGAGAATATAAAATCCTTTTCTTTCAATCAGAAATAGATTTGGATACTTGGACTTGATTTGTTCAGCTTGCTCTTTAAAGGTTAACATTATAGATTATAATATGGGATTGCACCTCCAATGATTCCTGCAAGTGATGAAGAGTTTGTTGTTTCTTCATCTTTGTCTTCACCTTCTGGAAAGTACTTATCTCCAAGATGTTTTCTCCACAGTTTACAAGCTTTTGCCTCATTTTTTTCATCGATAGCTGATTTAGCGTCTTTTATGAAATCAGCGAGATTGTTCATAAAATTCCGTTCTCTTGTATCATCGTAATCTAAAAAGAGATCGTCCTTTGGTGTCGTAGGCATCACACACTTAAAGTTTGATTTCAAGGCAGTTTCTATTTCTACAAGAACGAATTTAAAAGCTATATCATCTCGCTCATTCTTCATCATGTGATCCATTGCTAAAACAGTCATTGCAAGCCCACTTGGCATTTTATTACGTTTATAATCACACCAAGCCTTTAAGTATTTGATTATTCGTACTAACTGAGCTCCTTTATGGCTAAGTTTTTTTGTATCAAAAAAATGATCTACAAACTCTTTGGGATCATCATCTCCGAAGTCTTCACCTTTAATTGCAAGCAAAGGATGGTCGTCCTCATCCTTGTCATAAATTAAAATTGGAAGATCAATGTTATAGCCAGCCGAATAATCAACAGTTATACATTTCTTCTTATGTGATGGAGTCGCATTAGTTGTTCCATCAACTGCATTCTTAACCCATGATTGCAGTGTCTTACCTGTGACATTATCAGGATTGCTTATGAAATATACGCCATCATCTAGATCACATGTATCATCCTTAGTACGAATAGTTGTTCCCATTTTACGAGAACCCTGTATGTAGAATTGTGGAGTATAATTAGAATGATTATCCTTGAAATAACTTCTTATTCTGTCACGAAGATTATCTTTTGATATTTTAAGCTTATCCTTCTTCGTTTTTGTAATGTTTAAATTCTGGTCGAATTCCAGAAATAATTTGTGACAATTTGCCATTCTATTAAATATTAATGAATAAATACTATTTTTCTTTCCTAACGCCTTTGAAAGGTTTATCGCTTGACGTTTTAACATCCATAAAGCGCCCTGTATCTGCGTCTCGTTTAGTCCACTTCTCTGTTTTAGGATTTAGAACTTGGGATCTCTTTCTTACAGCTCCCTTTCTGCTGTTGTCTTTTGGTGGATTTGTTGCCATTTTGTTATACTTTTATGTTTTAATGTTCACATCTATACTAAATCCGTTACCTAACGCTTTTGGTATATAAATAAATTTTATTGACTTGGACACAAGAGAAGAATTACGAGCATCTTCAACGTTGGATTTGTTCGATTATATAAAATGGAAAGATGAAGACCCTGAAGTTGCAAAAATGGCTTTCGAAGAATTTTGCATGAAATTTCATGAGGTGGCATATAAAAAGGCATTGTATTATTGTTTTAAGTATAAAATGCCTGATACAGCAGCCGATTTAATAGTTCAATGTGCTTTTAATAAGGTATGGAGTTGCAACTCTTATGAGCATTCCAAATCAAAAGCAAAGTCGGTTGATAGCGGGGTGAAAATATGGTTGGGATCGATTATTTATTCTCAGACAATGGAATATGTAGGAAAGGACATCTGCTATCAACCAGATGAAGAGTCAGACCTTTCACTGATGTATTCAATAGAGGATGTTGTTTCTCATCGAGAAGAGTATAGTAAACAAAATCTGTTGGATGGATTACTTATTGTTGATAAGGCTTTATCCTCCCTTTCTGAGAAACATAAAGTCATATACCTCACAACCATAGTATATAGAGTAAATCGTAAAAATGTTCCTTCAACAATAAATCAAAGACTTCAATCCGAGCTTAATTTATCTGAAGGATCAATTAGAAAGTACCGCAAAGATGCAACTGACACTATAAAAGCATATTTAGAAGATTATGGCAAAAACTAATAAGATTAGTATCGATGAAAATAATTTTGAATTTTGGCTCGCAGTTTCAGGATATATGCCTGCTCGAACTGAAAAGGAATTAGAATACAGTGAAATTATTATTGAACATATGTATAAGGATGTGGATGTCCCTGCTATTGATATTGATAAAATAGTGAATGGTAGAATCAAATGTGGTGTTCGAACAAAAATAGTTGATATATCAAATAGAGCCGATATTTCTTCTTTAAAGATGGTTGCCAGAAAGGGAACAAGTACTATTCCTGACGAAATCTTAAAAAGAATGAAGGATAAGCATAATAAGAAAGATGAAGATTAATTACACTCACAATAAACCTATTAAAGAGCTTGCTGAGTTTTTATCTCTTGAGTATGAGTCCATCATTACACCTCTTCATCAAATAGCTGAAAGTGAAGGGTTGAGTATATTCTATGACGATTATGGAAATGCGTTTGACGCAATGACCATATATGATGAAAACTTTTTTATTCATATGAACACCAAGCTTCACAATAAGAAAGATTCAACACGTGGGCGATTTACATTGGCTCATGAACTTGGTCATTACTTTATAGATAGCCATCGAGTTGGCTTAATGTCTGGTTTACTAGACCCACACCCTTCCATTATAAACAATACACATCAATTTAAGATAGAACGTGAAGCTGACTATTTTGCCTCATGTTTGTTAATGCCAGAAGAGCGTTTCCGTATTCATTGTAATAGACGAACATTCTCTTTTGACCTAATAGAAGAAATTGCAAGTAAATTCAATGTTAGCAAAACTGCAGCAGCTCTAAGGTTTGCGGACATAGGTAATCATGAGATAATGGTAATCTATGCAGAAAATAATAAAGTAAAATGGAAATGGAATAGTTCTGATTTTCCATATTGGAAGATAGATTCAATTGATGATAAACCTCCTGAAGATAGCTTAATGGGAAAATATTTTAAAAACCCATTAGATGTTCAAAAAACTGACCAGTTGTGGGCTATTGACTGGTTCAAAGATGTGCAATATGATTCAGAAACAAATAAGGTATATGAACATATTATATCATACAAAAATATGGTTCTATCTGTTGTGTGGCCAGATTGATTAGATCATTTGATAAAAAATAATTAAGGTACATGTTGCTTATGTAGTTTTTTGTCCTGAATCTATGTGTTTTTTTTCGGGTCGGAGAAACAGCTTATTTGTAAATTTTGGATGTAGGTCGGGATGTGTGATTTATAAATGTGCTGTTTGTGCGTCGGCAAAAAGAGTGGGAAAGAAAACAAAAAATAACGTCTTTCAAGTTATAGCTGATGTTCATGCGAGGTGCTGCTGCTTTTCACTTGCATACAACGGTTGGCAATATGCGGAGGCCGGGATTTCGAAGCTCCAACTTGTCAAGCCGTTACAATTTTGAGTAAATGTACAAAGTTTAAAAATACTACAATCCCCGGCTTACGTATATTGCGTGTTGGCAACTGACATTTATTTGCAAGTTTTATAATATCAACATGTAAGTGAATAATATGACAGAATAAACAATAGATGTTAAGTATATTATTGTTCCAAAATTAGATAGAAAACTTAATCTTCTCAATCTATTATTCCTAAATTCCTGAAAAGAGCTCTCATGAATTAACTTGAGTGTTGGATATATCCCTATGGTAAAGATACAGATTGCTAATAATAATAATAATAAGATTGGAGGAATAATTAGCAAATACTTTTCTACACTGTGGTTTTCTATGAATTTTATCATCGCATAATAAATAGGAATCGAAGCAACGCTGGTAGTCAACATATTTTTACAAAAGTCAAAAGCTACCCTTCTAGATGATTGTACCCAGTTTGAAAATTCGTTATTAACGGACTTTAGGTCTTTAATTCGTTTTATTTCTTCAATTTCAGAATCTGTCGCAATGCCAAGAATATCACTTTCAGGTGGGACAGTAACTTTTTTAGTAAAAGGACTATTATCTTTTTTGCATAAAAACAGCACTTCTGTCTGCGCAGCTGGTGAAACCCCAAAAAGCAAGACATTATTATTTTTAGTTTTATCTAAAAGCACTAAACTATAGATATGTTCTTCTCCACATATTGGACATTTTGAAATTTTATATTCTAACAATTTTTTTTCCATATTAAATAGGTTCTTGGTTCTTAAAAATGAGTACTTATTTCAATTTCAAGAATTTTTTCATTTTCTAAATTTCTTATTTCAATAGAACAATAGTCAAGAAACAGAAGACATTTTTCTTTTTGCCTGAATATAACCTTTGCGACTTCTGCTGAAACTGAATTATTAGATTTTTTTAAAACACCTTTGGGAATTTTGAAAAATTTCAATGAATAAAAAATAGTTAACATTTCATTTATCTTACTTTCATCTCTAATGGTAAAAAACTTTATAAAGTCGCATATTAAATCAACTGTTATGTATGGCTTTTTTATTAATGAAAACCTATTAATTGAAATCATAGAATTTGTAGCACGTTTGCAATCATCAAAACCTATAACAATTCTTTCATTTTCATCAAGTTCTTGGTGATGCATTATAATTTCATTTTCATCTATAGCTATCAGATTATCTCTAAAAAGACTACAGGCTCTAATGTCAGTTAAGTTTTTGTAATATTTATCATTTAGGTACAGTGCCCATAGATGTTTATAAACAAATGCGGCACATACTATTTTTTCAAAATCTTGTTTACGAATAGACCATAAATCATTTGAAACATATTTTGCATAAATATTTGCATAATTATTTTCTTTACATAAGAGAGAATCTCCTTCAACAACATCCGAATATAGAAAACATGAAGATGTTTCATCATAGTCTCTTAAAGTAATACTATGTCCAAAATATCCATCAAAATAAAATATTTGGGTTCCAAAACCCTGATTTGAAAGTTTTAAAATCTTTTGCAGACTATTTGATAATTGTAATGGACTTAGTCTAATCAAATTATCTATTGAATCGATATTATCATTGATAGTTCCATTTGCATAGAGAACTACAGGCCAAATACCAGTTATCAAATGACTTGTTCTCCACGCTTGCTCAATAGTTGCTCCTGTTTTTAAAGGGTCTCCATACAACTTTCTCATTGACTTTTTTCGTGTCAATTTCTTAAAAGCAATACTATATATTTGATATAATTCAGCATCCGATAAATCGCTCATTCTCTATCTTATGTTTGTTGCCAACGTCAGGCTATATCAATGTGAATATACTTTTGCTATATGGGGTGCATATACACCGCCTATTCAAGGAGTATATGCACCTGTCAAGTATCTTCAAAGTCAATATCGTCCATTGGGTTTTTAAATTTATTAAAATCTGTTTTTGATACATGGGTAACTATTTCCGTTGTTTTGGAACTGGCATGATACATTTGTGTTTGATATTTTTAGTGCTACGAATCATTGCTCCAATTTCTTCTTTACTTAATACATCCGGCATAAAGCAGAAGAAAGGATTAAAAACAGGGCCTTACACCCCCCGGTGGTCAGGCCTTACTACCCCTGATTGCTGGTCCTTACTACCCCTTGTCATCAAGCCTTAGTAGGCCTGATGGTGTGGAGCAGTTAAGAAAAAAGCCGTCCCCTGCCGGAGCAGGGGCGGATTTAATACCGGGAGCAGTTGTTTAATTTATTGCACTGAATCGTAAGACAGCGTGGAGCGACCTATTCGTACTTTTTTTGATTTGGGGAATATGGTTCTTACTTCCACGTAATAAGAGCCGGTGGCTAAGCTGTCGGGTACGAAGAACATCAATTCCGAGGGTTTGTTTTTTATCACGTTGGTCACACGTGTTTCGGTACCCGATTCATTGATGAGGAATACCCCCTGCTGCATATCAGCCGGATCGAACTTGAGCAGCGATCCTTTAATAGCTGCTATCTGTCCCGGGGTGAGGGTCTCATTAATCTCATTGCTCTTTAAATTGATAAACTGCTGAAGGATGGGTTTGGGTGAGGTGATTTCCACCTTTTTCAGATCCATGTCGGTGATAGCTTCACTCAGGCGTTTACCGGGATTTAGGTTGAGCTTAATGGCATGCCGGCTGTTGTCAAAGCCGTCTTCCCGGTCGCTAAATACACCACTCACACTGGGGTATATTTTAAATAAGTCTGTGCTTACATTATTGCCGTTTTTCACCGCTTTTACCACGGCATATTCAAATTCTTCAATCACCGAAAGGGCTTCAGCCTTAGTCACGGTGGAACCTTTACCAATCATTTGCTCTACAAGCGTTTTTGACGTGATGGTGTCATTTTCTGTCGTCACGGCCATGCAGTCGTTCGGATCATCAGTCAGATGATTGGATACTAAACCATAGCGTAGTGCCATAATTATTACATTTTAAATGTTATCTTGCAAGTCCCGTCGGCCACTTCTTCCTATCCGCGTCGGTAAACAAGGGTGGTTGATGACCAGCCGGCGGGTTACTTGTTTAGATTTCCATAATAAAGTTATGAACGTTAGTTGGATTTTGTACAAGCCTGGCTGATGGCTTCCATGAAATAAACAGATGAAGTGATAAACGTTTGAAATCCTTCGACTAACGTGTGTTTTTTGGTGATGGATAAATATTTGTCTGAGTAGCAGTTGGGTGGTCTGGCTTCAGAAATACCCTAACCTGGTCGCGGCAGAATCAAACCTTTGAATAGTGATCCACAAATGAAGGACGCCGTATTCAAAAATGGTTCATCCGTGGAATGCGTAGGTTTTTATAAATGTATCACTAAAATTCCAGTTCTATTAATATTCAACCCCATTCGGGCATACGCGTCAACCTAAACATTTATTTATCTCTCTACCCCCTGAATCCCCCTACTTTAGGGGGACAAGAATGCGATTTTACATGACGCCATATCATTGCGTGACGCCTTTAACATTTTAATGAGATGACTTTTATTGATAAAAATGATCCGATAAGGATCAAATAACAATAACCGTAGGTGAAAACCTACGGTGCAACAGAATGAAAGAAGGAACTCCAACGGAGTTAAATTTTTAATAATAACGACTCATCCTCCGGAAGAGCCGTACATATACTCCTAATACGTTAGGGATAATGTTCTTTTTTCATAAACTCGCTTATTTTATCATGTCGGTTCTGTTGGTAGTTGCCCGGCAGTAGAAACTATATTCAGGTATCATCTTTACAAGAATAAACAAACCGCCAAGGCGCAAAGACGCAATGGTTTAGTGCCTAGTCGTGTGGTAAGCCGGACAACGAACTTCGAACTACTAGCTGTCTCATTACTACGAATTTTTATGACGCTGTGTATCTATAATAATTGAAAGCCGTCAGTTAATTCTCTGCGCCTCTGCGGTTCTTTGCGTAATTACCCTTGCGGCCCTTTGCGATATAACTATTCCTTCAAATACTGCGATGGCGTCATGCCAAAGTGCTTCTTAAAGATCTGACTAAAATATTTGGGATCGGAGAAGCCAATCATATAGGCCGTCTCACTGATGTTACGGCGTTCTTCCTTCATAATACGGGCAGCTTCTTTGAGTTTGATGGTCATCAGGAATTGTTGTGGCGACAGATCGGTCAGTGATTTGATTTTACGGTACAGTACCGGACGACTGATACCCACCTCACTGGCAGTGGCTTCTACCGACAGTTCCGGATTGTCAAGGTTAGTGATCACATAGCTGCGTATCTTCTCCAGGAATTCCTGATCGGCATTGGTGGGAGAGGACTCTTCCACATTGCTGGATGGCAACAAGAATTTCTTCTTCAGCAACTGACGATTTTTCAGCAGGTTACTGATCTGAGCCCGTAAGAGTTTAATGTCGAATGGTTTCTCCAGGTAGGCGTCGGCGCCATGTTCAATACCTTCGCGTTTGTATTCGGGTGAGTCCAGAGCGGTAAGCAGGATGATGGGTATGTGGCAGGTCATCAATTCACTTTTGAGCTTCAGGCAGAGCTGGTGCCCATTCATGTTGGGCATCATCACATCGGAGACGATGATATCCGGCATTTGTTCCGTAGCGATGGCCACCCCTTCCACGCCGTCGGATGCTTTAAATACCTGGTAGTCGTGACTGAGTTCCAGGGCCAGTGTCTCCAACAGCTCCGGGTTATCTTCTACCAATAGTAATTTGGGTCCTGCACCTTCTGTTTTTTCTGTTTCCTCTATCGTACTCACAATGGGTGTGAGCGGCTTTGTTTCCACATCCGCTTGCCGGCGGTCTTCTGCTGCAAAGTGCTGGTGTCCCAGTGGTAACTGAACAGTGAAAGTAGATCCTTTGCCAAAGGTGCTGGTAAAGGAGATGTGCCCCTGATGCAATTCGACCAGTTGTTTGGTGAGCATGAGCCCCACGCCACTGCCCACTTCTTGTGAATTGATGGCGTTGGTGGCCCTGTAGTAGCGTTGAAAAATATTCTTTTGCTGGTTAGCCGGTATTCCTTCGCCCGTGTCGGCCACAGTGATGACAGCATGTTTCGTGGTCAACGCCGTGGTGATCTGTATACGTCCACCTGAGGGGGTGTACTTAAAGGCATTGGAGAGCAGGTTATACATGATCTTCTCCATTTTATTGGAATCGAACCAGAGATGGATATCTGTATCGCTTTGGTTCAGGGAGACCTGTATCTGTTTCTCCTGGGCCAGGGGCGTAAATGAATCAACCCGCTCCTGAATAAAGGAGTTGAGGTGATGTTCTTCCACCTGCAGGTGCATCTTATGCAAGTCGGCTTTCTGAAAATCCAGCAGTTGATTCACCAGGTTGGTGAGGCGGTCTACGTTGCGTTTCACCAGTGATAGATTACGGTTATCTTCCGGATCCTGTTCTTCCACCATCTTTTCAATGGGTAATTTGATCAGGGATAGTGGTGTGCGCAGGTCATGGGCAATGGAAATGAAGAACTGCTGTTTCTCCGAGGCATGCCGTTCCTGAATGATGATGTGGTAATAGTGTAAGATCAGGAACAACAGACCAAGCAGCATGAGCGCATAGATCATAAAGGCCCAGTAAGTTTTCCACCAGGGTTTATCGATCAGCAGAGCAAAGGATTTAATATCTTGTTGCCAGAGGCCGTCATCATTGGATACCATCACTTTAAAGGTGTAATTGCCGGGTGGTAATTTGGAATAGATGGCTTCCCTGACAGCGGTCGGGCCATTCCACTGCTCTTCAAAGCCTTCCAGTATCCATTTAAATTTGATCTTCTGGGGATTGGTGTAACTAATGGCTCCAAAAGAGAAGCTGACGGAGTTTTGGTCATGGGCCAGATGTAATCCTTCTTGTTGATTGATGTTACGGGTTAAAGGGCCTTCTGCATCAATGGTTAATTCTTTGCCAAACAGTTTAATGTGATTGAGGATGGGGGTGGTGGTTTGGGTCGATTTGGTGATTTGATCCGGATAGAAGGACGAGACGCCTTTGGGCCCGCCATAAACCAGTTGCCCGGAACGGTGACTTAATACAGCATTCTCTGAAAATTCAGTATTGGCTAGTCCATCACTCTTATTATAGTTATCAAAGGTCTCGGTAGAGTCGTTGTAAGCCGAGAGGCCACCGGTTGAGCTGATCCACATCTTTCCCTGTTGATCCCAGCTAATGCTACGGATGTAATTGGAAGGCAATCCCTGATCCGATGAGATGACCGAAATACTGTCGCTATCCTTATCCCATTCAATCAACCCATTCACATCGGTTCCCAGATACACCTTATTCAGTTGCGGATGTTTTGCCATGCAGATGATACGACTACTGACCAGCAGGTTGTGTGAGGGGCGTGATACCGCAAAGGTCTGTTGATCGACCATGAATAAGCCGAAGAGGGTACCCACATAAATGTTATCTTCATACTCAAACAAGGAACGTACGTTGGAGATATTCACCCGGTGTCGCTGCTGACGAGCTTCATCAATCACCGTGATGCCGCCCCAGATACCGCCTGTCCAAATGCGCTGTTGTTGATCCAGCATAACCTGATACAAGTGATTGGTTTCGGTGCGGTAGGGATCGCTCTTTTTATTGTAGAATGACTTCTTACCAAAATTCCGGGTATTGATTTTGATTAACCCACGTCCATAGGTGGCTACCCAGACAGACTGACCGGTGCCCTTGCACATCGACATGACATGAAACAGTTTATGTTTGGCCTTTTTTAAAGATGGTATATGTTGCCAGCGTTTCTCTGCAGGATGATAGATACTAATACCCGTCTTGGTTCCATACCAAATGCTACCGTCATCATTTTCTAAAATGGCATTCACCACATTATTGCGCAGGCTGTTAGTAATGTGCGGCAAATGACGGGTCACAGCAAACTGCTTCTTATTGGGGTCGGCCAGGTTTACCCCCCCCCCATAAGTAGCTACCCAGAGGATGCCGTCTGTACTGAAATATAACTCATAGACACCGCTGGAGGAGAGTGAACTCAAGTCATTATCATCAGCCACATAGGTTTTTAATACCTGCAAGTCCGTGTCGACCTCCATGATGCCAATACCATCCAGTGCGATGGCATAGTTTTGATCAGGAGTGCCTAAGATATCTGTGATGGGATAGTTTTTTTCAGTGGAGCTGAGTGAGGCGTGTTGGAGCAATTGTAAATGATCACCTTCTCTTTGTAACATAAATAACTCCGAATCACGAGTCCCTACCAAAACCTGGTTGGCTGAGGTGGGATAGACCGTCATGATATCTTTGCGGCACAGTGAATCGGTGATGTTTGATTCATGCATCGACGGAATGACCGCGTGTGTTTTTTTATCCAAACGGATTAAGCCATTGGCCGATCCGATCCAGATGGAGCGGTCATCACACTGTTCAATGGCGTTGACAGCACTGGAGATCGATTCGATGGGGCTTAGGGCTTGCGTATTGATGTTGTAATGAAACAGGCCACCTGTGGTACCAATCCATATGTTTTGATCGTCTTCCGAAAGGATGGCATAGATATTAAAAAGGGCATCGGTTTGTTTATGAGGCAATAGTTTATGGAACACATCCTTCTCCCGGTTATAGGTATACAAATTCCCGTTTTTGGTGCCGCATAACAGGTCGAAGTGATCCGAGAGTACCAGGCAGTTGATGATATCGTCATTGGTAAAAAAGCCATCTGCCGAGGCCATGGAGTAATGAACGATGTCACTACCATTGAACTTATCCAGGCCATTGTGGGTGGCAAACCACATATACCCGGCTTTATCCTGAACGATGGAACCCACCCGGCTGTTTTTTAGTCCTTCATCAACGGAGAGGTGTTGGAATTTATAATTCCCGGTGGCATGCATCTTGGATGATACGCTAATGAGCAACAGCAAAAACAAGGTGCAATCAAGGATGTGTTTAAACGGACTATGCATGGAAAACAGGCTCTTTTGATACATTCTACAACCAAAGATAAGGATAAAATGGATAGGCGGACAGACTGAATGTGAACGCCTGAAAAAGAAAGTGATAGAGGTGGTACGGATCGTTCGGATGGGGTGGGGGAATCGTTCGGGGATTCATGAATTGCGATTATTATTGTTCTCGCAGAGGCGCCAGGACGCATTTGTAGTCCCTCGCAGAGCCGCTAAGACGCAGAGAAATGCACCGAGACCTACTGACACACATCATTGCGTCCTGGCGCCTCTGTGGTTCATGTATTATATGTCATGAAAGCTATATTTTCAGGGTGACTGTTTTACCCTCATTGTCTCGTGGTCTCGCCATCCCGTTTTTCGAGACAAATCCTCCCTTGCGTACGGGTAAGAGAAATAGCTGAGGTTTGACAACGTATTGAAAATCACATTTTGGTCTCCCTATATATAGAGAGATTCAGAGGGTAAGAAACAAAAGTTTACCAGCCGTAATAAATAGTCCCGCCATTATCATGTAAATATTCTCTGCGTCTTAGCGGCTCTGCGGTTCCTGTTTTTGTATTAAAAGTTGAGCTATCTTATAAGAAGATGCTGTTTTATGTGAATCCCTTTGTGTCTCTTCAGCATACCATTTCCCTTTCTCCTTAACCCTTGTTATCTTTACCTGTAACTTTGCTTGTGCGGAAGAAAAGCCCCGTAGAATCGTTTGTACAACCAATGCGAACGATTTCTATCCATTGGTCATGCTGGTGGTGTGCTAACATTGCATTATCAAAATGTAAAAATTAAAAGTCCAGTTTTATGAAAAGAATTCTGATTGGGATTACATTTCTGTTGATGACGGTTCTCACCTTTGCTCAGCAGGGAAGAACGATAACAGGGAGGGTAACGGACCCGGCAGGTGAACTACTGCCCGGGGTCTCTATTGTAGAAAAGGGTACTACCAATGGGACCATCACTGATATTGACGGGAATTATTCGGTGGCTTTATCTGGTGATGAGGCCACATTGGTTTATTC
>JAEINY010000074.1 GCA_016342595.1 Marinilabiliaceae bacterium | reverse complement strand
GTATTTTTTTGTGCTTCACTTTCAAAATTTGTAATCCCTAACAATCCGATTATTACTGAACACGAATTTAAAAATAACTTTGTTGACTTCATTTATTGTTATTTTATATATTATAAACCTAAAGCTTCATCTGGCCATGGGCACCTTTGATTATTTGCTTTAAAAGATGGCCTTTGAGCTTTTACTTTTCTTAAATAATCAGATAATTCGATTGCTAATTCCTCGACTTTCTTTGGCTGTGTTTTATTTAAATCATTTAATTCAGTAATATCGTTTTTCAAATTAAACAATTCGATTTTACCATTTTCATAATAATAGATTAATTTATAGTCCCCTTTTCTTATAGCACTTGCTGCACCATACCCAGGTCCTTTAATACCCCAATTATTAGGAAAATGCCAATACAATGATCTATTATATGAAGTTTTGTTATTTTTTAAACAAGGCATAAATGACAGTCCGTCTATTTTTTGTACTAAAGTTTGCTCTTTTACATTAGCCATTTTTAAAATAGTAGGAAAGAAATCTTCTATAATTACTTCCTGATCACATTTTGATTTAGGATTTACAACGCCATTCCATTTAACAATCATTGGTTCCCTTATCCCTCCTTCACACAGAGATCCTTTACCTGCATTTAATGGACGATTATGTATATTTATTCCTCCTGATCGGGGTCTTAAACTATAGCCTCCATTATCTGACATAAAAATGACAATGGTATTGTCTGAAATTTCTTTTTCTTCTAGGTAATCCATTAAATCACCTAAACTTTGATCCATCCCCTCTATCATTGAAGCATATCTGGCTTCTGATTCAGGTAATCCTGCATCAATATATTTTTGATAATATCGTTTATCAGCCGTTAAAGGGATATGTATTGCATAATGAGCCATATATAAGAAAAATGGCTTGTCTTTTTCTATAGCTTGATTTACAGCTAATTTTGCCTCACGTGTTAAAGCTTCTGTGACGAATATAGAATCGCCATGATATTTTTCAAGACCTGGAACACCCCATGGACCGGTATAACCGCCCTTTTCTTTGTTACCAAAATTTTTCTCTCCTAAATAACTGGCTAAACCACCGGCAGCATGTCCAGCAATATTAACATCAAAGCCACAATTTAAAGGATCGGCTCCAAGTGTACTAATGGAGCCAAAATGAGCTTTTCCACAATGTATGGTGTAATACCCATTATCTTTCAAAATTTGAGGTAAAAAAGTTATATGGGTTGAATTTTCAATAGAATCTACTGGTTGAATACCGTTAACACTCCAATTTGGAAAGTTTAAAATATCAGAGTTATAATCTGTTGATCTATTTTTATGCAGCGTCCAATTAGTTACTCTATGCCTTGCTGCACTCATACCACTCATTAAACTACAACGGGTCGGTGAACAAATAGAACTAGCATAAGCATTCGTAAAAATCATTCCTTGATCTGATAAACGCTCCATGTTTGGAGTGTTATATCTCTTATTTAGTTCTGTTTTTTCTTTATAAAATGGTACTGAGGTATCTTGCCACCCCATGTCGTCAACTAAAAATAATAATATATTTGGTTGCTTTTCTTTTTTTGTTATTGAACAACTATTACCAAGTATTAAAGCACAAGAACCAAATAATAAAGCAAATGACTTTTTCATATTTTACTATTAAAGAAGCGTTCTATCACGAAATAGAACGCTTCAAATTAAAAATTCACACTATTAGTTAATAACCAGGATTTGGCTTTAGTTGCGGATTATAATCAAGTGCAACTTGCGGGATTGGTAAATAAATTAATTTATCATCCCAACTCCAAGTTATAGCATTCTTATTATTACAATCAGTATGTGTTCCTGTCATTACTTTGCTAGCTGCATTGTCATACCCTGCATTATCTAATTCATAACGTCTGATATCAAAATATCTTTGACCTTCACCTACTAATTCGATACGTCTTTCATTGTGAATGAAATTTAAGGCTTCCAATTTAGACAAGCCTTCCGGAACATGAGGCATTTGTAAACGATCTCTTAATTCATTTAATGCATTAATTGCTTCAGAATTATAACCATCTTCATGAACTACCGCTTCAGCGTAAGTTAAAAGAATCTCAGCATATCTAAATACAGGAAAATATCCAACCCAAGTACCATAGGTGTTTTTTTCAGGATGCTTTACACATTTAGGATCCCACAATTTCCTCATATAGTAACCAGTAATACCTCTACCATTAAAACCTCTATCCCATTCTGCACAGGCATTATTATCTTTACCGTTTGCTTGCAATTCAGCTTGAGGAGCAAAAGGCCACGCAATAGATGCGTAAAATCTAATATCACGATTACGATATTCATCAAAAAAGGCTAAACTACTAGCCAATCCTTTATTATAAATTGTTGCCTCTCCGTCAGCTTTTTCTGTATTTTCAGGATGATCCGTTAAGTCCTTCAAAGCTTTAAAATCAATCGCTCTTTTGCTAAAAGATTTAACGTTATTTTTTGTTTGACCATCAATATTCCAATAAGAATTAACCAAAGATTGAGTAGGGCAGTAGGAAGCCCAACCATAATCACCTTTTACAGTAATACGAGGTGCAATCATTAAAGGAATGGTTTGCATTATATTGTTTGGAATCAAACTAAAAGTTTTTCCAAATATAATTTCAGGATTACTTTTAGTTGCATTCTCTTCATACCATAATGATTTGTAGCTCCACAAGCCCAAACCAAAAGTTTCCTTAGTCATTCCTTCTGGTAACTCATCCCAATTCATAAAATTATCTAACATGGATAACTGAGTAAGTTGTTCATCATTCAACTTATTAATTTTATGCAAATGGTATTTTTTCTGATCAATGATAGCTTTTGCACTTTTTTTAGCTTCCTTAAAATTATTGAAATATAAGGCAGCACGAGCACGTAAGGCTAAAGCAGTATTTTTATTCACCCTACCTTTTTCATTAAACGTCCTATTATCATAAGATTCTGGTAGAACTTTTATTACTTCTTCCAGTTCATCTAAAACAAACTTTCTTACTAGATCTTTTGAGTCCCTAGAAATATATGAATCCTCTAATTCCAATACCTCAGTAACTAAAGGAAAATCTCCAAAAAGCATTGTATTTTGCATGTACACCCAAGCTCTGATACACCTTATTTCAGCAATAAAACGATTTTTATTGTCTTTGGTAAAAAGGTCATCAGGCATTTCAGTGATATTCTTGATAGCGTAATTCATTGCACGAATATCTACCAAAGAATATTGTCCATTTACACCTTCTGTACTAGCATGCAACTGGTTTTTTGAAACATATCCCCACGGTTTTGTATCCCAAAGGTGGTGATGACCAGTTAAATTATCAGATCCTGTTTCTTTCGAAATACTACCTGGTCCATCAGGTATATAACTATAAATTTGATTCACTGCCTTAACAGCATCGGATTCCGATTTCCAAAAATTTTCTGGATTTAATGTTCCTCCTGGAATTTTTGTTAAATCTTCATCAGAGCAGCCGAATGTAAAGACGACTAATAATAGTAAATATAATATTTTATTCATTTTCTTCTTTTTTATAAGGTTACATTAATACCAAATGCAGTTGTTTTGATTCCAGGAACAGAAAACCTACTATTGGCAGATTCTGGATCAAAATCTTTCATCCTATCATCACCGTGAATGGTGAACCAATTATCAGCACTAACATATAACTTACACTTTTGTAACTTAATTTTTTGACACCAACTTTCTGGCAAAGTATACCCTATTGTTATATTCTTTATTCTGAAATAATTTGACTTGAATAACCAATAATCAGAAACTTCAAAATCGTAAGGATTACTTAATGTTAACTTCGGATAAGCCGCGTTGGGATTTGGGTTATTCTCAGTCCATCTTTTATAGTGATATTTTTTTGCATTACCATCATTGTAAAAAGCTGTAGAGCTTTCTTTCTCTAAATAAACTTTTGTCCCTATTACCCCTTGACCACTCATATCTAATGACCAATTTTTATACTGTACGTTTACATTCATTCCGTAGGTAACATCAGGCACATCACTACCAATGTAATCACGATCTTTTTCGTTAATTACTCCATCTCCTTTGTCAGGATTACCATCTCCATCGGTATCCTCAGTTATTCTATCAATATATTTTACTTGTCCGGCTGTTGGCTTTTCACCAGCTAAAGTTACAAAATCTCCTTTGTCAATTTCCTCCTGAGAATAAAGTCCCTGAGTTTTAAACCCATAAAAAGTTCCAACTGACTGTCCAACTTTAAAAATCTTTTTATTCTTTATAATTGGATCAATACTTTGTAAGTCTTTTATCTCATTAAAGTTATGACTATAATTGAAACCTACTTGGTAAGTAAAATCATTATTTATTCTATTTCTATGAGAAATTGCCAACTCAATACCTTGATTAACAACCTGTGCTCCATTTATTGAAGGTGCTTGTTTATCATTTTGACCAGTTCTCAATCCCATTTCAATGGGTGTAGGTAGAGTGATCAAAATGTCATCTGTGTTTTTGTAATAATAATCGGCCACAAAATTAATTAAACCACTTTTATAACCCACATCTAACCCTATGTCTGTAATAGTTACAGTTTCCCAAGTCAAATCTTTATTTGCAATTTTTCCTTCTCTAATACCTTCAGCAGGGGTTTCATTAAAGAAATAACCAGTAGTTACATCTACGTTTTCATAATAATCATAGTTACCTACGTTATTAATATTACCCAACTGTCCCCATGAAGCTCTCAATTTTACGTTTGTAAAATCTGGTGCTAAAGATTTAAAAAATTCTTCTTCGCTTAGTCTCCATCCGGCAGAAAATGCGGGAAATACTCCAGTTCTTGAATCTTTATGGAATCTTGAAGTTTGATCAATTCTTAGATTTGCTTCTAATAAATAACGGTCTTTAAAAGAATAATTGATACGCCCTAAATAAGAACTTAAAGCATATTCAGCACTAAAGCCAGAATTTTCCTGCTTTAGTTTATCAGTTGATCCAGCATTGATATTATTCATATCATTACTAGCTAATCCCTGTCTACCGGCTTTTAATTCATCATACAAGTTATCCTCATATACATATCCTGCTAAAAAATCAAACTTATGCCTGTCAATTGTTTTAGTGTACTTAATAATATTTTGAAGAGTTAATCTTCTTTCATACCAATCTTTTCTTTTATAATAATTTTCTGGCCTGCCAGTTCCAACCATTGGTTCTTTGGTAATCCAATTAATTAAGTCAGGCATTGAATTTTTCATAGTTTCACCTCTGTAATCCCTTTTATATAAGGATAAACTTGGTGTCATTACCAAACCTTCAAGTAATTTGAAATCTGCACTAAGATCAAATAAAAGTCTGGAAACATTGTATTTACTATTACCTCCAATTTCAAAAGCTCTTACAGGATTACTACCAGCATGTGACCAATCAGAATTACCACTAATGGTTCCATATGACCCATCAGAATGTTTAGCAACTATTGTTGAAGGATACCTTGCAATATCTCCCATACTAAAGTCACCTTTCGTATTCTCATAATCATCACTCACAAATTGAGTGTTAGTTCGTATAGTAATGTATTTATTTACATCAGCAACTGTACTTAAACTACCAGAATATTTTTTTGTGTTTCGTCCTTTGTAAGCACCGTCATTATCGACAAATGAAAGGTTTAAGTTGTACTTGATAACTTTACCACCCCTTAACGATAATGAATGTCTTTGCATATTTGCATGCTCATTTACAATGTATTTATGCCAGTCAGTATTAGGGTATAAATCAGGTTGACTACCATCAAACTTTGCTCTATCATTATAATATGGTAAATCATCCATATTACTATTTACAGCGGCTTCATGATACAACTCAATATACTCTTGAGAATTGACATATTCAGGCATAAAAATAAAATCCTTGATAGAATAGCTGAAGTTATAATTAACCTTCATTTCTTCACTACCACCAGTCTTAGTTTTAACCAATATTACACCATATGCAGCACGACTACCATAAATTGACGCACTAGCTGCATCTTTCAAAAAACTAATATCCTCAATATTGTTTGGATCTAATCTTTCAAAGAAAGCAGCATCAACAATGATTCCATCTACTACATACAGAGGTGAAGCGCTTTCTAAATTACCTTTACCTCTAATAGTAATGGTCGCTGATCCTCCTTCACCATTTGGAGTGTTCTTTACGGTAATACCAGGTAATAAACCTTGTAGCATTTGTGTAACGTTAGTTGCTGAAGTACGATTTTTAATCATATCTTTTTCAACATTGGCAACAGATCCAGTTAAATTAACTTTCTTCTGAGTACCATAACCAACCACCACCACTTCATCCAGCCCGGTCATTTCTTCCACCAAATTAATATTCAATGAAGTACGTCCGGCAACATTAATCTCCTGGGTAACAAAACCAATGAACGAATACGTTAACACAGCATCGGCCGAACTCACAACAATTGAATAAGAGCCATCAATACCCGTAATAACCCCATGTGTTGGCTGGCTCTTTTCAAACACATTTACACCCGGCAGCGGATCCCCCTGGGCATCGGTTATTTTTCCGGCTACCGTTACATCCTTTTCCTGTGGATTGTCTTTGACAACCTCCTTCTCTGCAGGTATAAAAATGATAAAATTATCTTGCCACCGGTACAAATAATTGGTACCCAATAATACCTCATCCAATACTTTGCCTATTTCCTCCTGCTGCACATTCACTGACACCCTTTTGTCCAAATCAACAAATTCAGAACTATAGGCAAAGCGAAAATCGGTTTGTTTTTCAATGGCATTGAGCACATCCACAATGGTGCCATTTTTAATGCGCAGGTTCACTACTTTTTTTTGCCCCGAAACGCCTGCGGTCAGATGCAATGAAAACACCAATAAAAAAATCGATACTAATTTCATAACTCTTGTGAGTTTAGTACCTCCCACACCAAATGCAGGTGGCTTAATAATACACTTTTTTTTCATAAATTTGTAATGTTTTATATCAATAAACTGTTTAGGCAGTTTGACAGGAAAGTGGTCGCAACACTTTCCTGTTTTTTACCTCCTTATCTTTTCATTAATTCATAGCGTGTTTTATCTAATTCGACCTTAATACATTCATTTTCTGTGACCATCCTAACGGGAAGCGTTAATTCAACTATCTTCAGTACATCTTCCAAGCGGTCATTCCGAATGGTCATATTAATAGAGAGTTGCTGTAGTTGGCTGTCATCATCCAATACGATTTGAACACCATACCTGTTTTCCAAGCGCTCAAAAAAGCCCTCCAATTTCTGGTCATGAAAATAAAACACACCTTCCTTCCAGGAAGAAAATTCCATTGGATTAACCTGATTAAGAAGCACGGTTTTTTCGGCCCATTCGATCACGGCCCGGTCACCTGGTTTCAATTGCTTTCGAAACTGACTATCATTGTCCAGGGTTAACTCAACAATCCCCTCCTCCAATACCACTTCCACGTGATTGTTTTCTTTATATGCATTCACATTAAACCGGGTACCTAATACCTGTACATTCAACTCTTCCACATTGACATTAAACTTTCCCGAAGATTGTTTCGTCACATCAAAAAAGGCCTCTCCTTTCATCTCTACATCCCGGTTATAACTATAAAGCCAGGCGTTGTATGTCAAGCTAGAATTGGCATTTAAATGGACCTTAGTGGAATCCGGCAGAAATACCTCTACATTTTGCCCCTCCCGGGTTTGAATGGTAACCAATTGGTGATTTATATTTTTAACAAGTAAGCTTAATCCGAAGCCAAAGACCACAATAATGACCGAGGCAATGGACAAAGCCGTTTTAAGCCAAATATTTCGAACTGGTTTATGAGAGTGGAGTTGCGGTTCCACTTTTTGCCAGGCTTTCCAGGTGATTAATGAAACCACCTTATTCTCATCCGCTTTCCAGGCTTCCTTTTGCGCATTAAATACCTGTCTATTCGCATTGGAAGCCCTCAGATGGGTCAGTAAGTTATGTTGTTCCTCTTTTGAGGCAGTTCCCAAAAAATATTTTTCAGTTGCTTTTTTCATTAATCCGTTTTCATTTCTATTATGAGTACCCGGACTTCTGAAAAAACCCTACCTTAAAATTTAATAAATATTAAAATTCGATAAAAAAAGAAATGAGAATACCCAAGGCCGGAAATTTCTTCTCAAGCTGCTCGCGCAATTTCACTTTGGCTGTAGCAATATGTTTTTCAACGGCTTTCACAGATATCCCCAACTCCAGCGCAATTTCTTTTTGTTTTTTTCCCTCTACCTTATTAAGGAGAAATACTTCTTTACATTTCTCCGGGAGCTGATCCAAAGCTATACTCAACTCCTTGGCCAAAAGCTCTTCCACCGATTCTTCTTCATCCCCCAAAAAATCATATTGAGACAAAACTTGCAATTCTTCACCTTCTCCTTTGAACCGATCGACATGCTTCAAATAGGTTTGACGATCCCGCAAATAATTCAGACACCGGTTTCGTACTGAGGTAAACATCAAGGATTCGATGGATTTTCCAGTCTGCAGATCGGTTCGCTTATCCCAAAAATGTATGAATGCTTCCTGCACGATATCAGCTGCTATTTCCTGATCAGAAATAAACAGCCCCGTATAGTTCAATAAACGCATATAAGAGTTTTGAAAAAACTGCTCAAAGGCCGCTTTATCACCTTGTTTTATTAAAAAAAGTAATTGATTGTCAAAAGACATACACAGAATCACTGGTTTTTTATCTGCGCCAAAGATATTAATTATATGAGTTTAATTAAAAAAGCTGTGAAAAACTTATTTTCCGGTCAAACAAGTGGTACCTGATCAGAGCGAAGACAATGGCCTAAGCGGGACAGGGAAGGATCAAGGATCAAGGATCAGGGATCAGGGCGCAAGGGTCAGGAATCAAGGATCAGGGATCAAGACACAAGATTCAAGGATCAAGATTCAAGATTGATGAACACTGGGACACAAAGATACTGAGTTTTTTAAATCATTCGTTTAATTAGCAAAATTCGCGGTTCATAATCACTTTTTTGATACCGGACACACCGTTCTTCATCCATGTAATGGCAAAATTAGAGGTTCATAAACAGATCTTGACCTTATCTGCTCTAAACAGGACTTAGCTACTGTCGTTTTTATTCAAAAAACTGACACCTGTTTCCTAAAAAGATTCAAACTCCTCCCTTTTTGCTCCAAATACGACGCTATTGAACTGCGGCTTTCTGTTTTTTTTCTTCGAAGACCGCCCAATGTAACTCCGGTTTATCTGAAATAGGCCCTAAATTGAGCCTTTTTGCTTCGATGATTTCCTTATTTTAATTCTCATCCATCAAAATTTCATTCAAGCCTGTCAGAAAAAGACTGGAGTTTCTCCCAAAAACTGACAAGGCCGACCCTTTTTTTGATATGTCCCTTCTTCAGCAAATACAATCCCGTGCCATTAACCACAATACACACTCAAAAAAAAAACGAGACTTGCTTTAATCCTGCACGTCTCGTTTTATATATCATTTATTTCATTCTGAACTCCTACCGGGCATACTGCTCCACATACCCTTTTAACGAGCTAAATTCAACGTTGTTTTTTACTTTTCCGGTACGTATACGATACAGCTCCCCCAAGCCACCGGTCCAGTTGGGATCGTTGGTACTCACCAGGTAGTTTTTCAATTTCACCGTTAGCTCTTTTATGACAGGCCCATAAGCCGCATCATTGAAATGATTTATCACTTCACCCGGATCTTTCTCCCGGTCATATAACCAAGGCTCATCCACCTCACTGTACACCAACTTGTATTGAGGTGTCACCACGGCCACCAATTTACCAACGGAGATAAATGCAGTGTTTCCCCACGGTACATCAGATCTGCTTTCAGACAATAATGGCACCACACTTTCACCGCGCAGTGCTTCATCGGTATAGTCAATACCCATCAGGTCGATAAGTGAAGGGATGAAATCCACATTACTAAGCACTTCATTGACCACCGTTCTTTTTTTGATCCTGGGTGGATAATGAATGATATGCGCCACCTTGGCCGATGCATCCAGCGGAATCCCTTTGTTATAACGGCCAAATTCACCCATCATATCGCCATGGTCACTGGTAAATACCACCACTGTATTCTCCATCTGCCCACTCTCTTTCAACGCTTGCATGATTTGTCCCACACAATCATCGATGTGTTTGACCATGCCCAGGTATCGGGCTTTGGTGTGGCGCAACCGGGCTTCCGGATCCTTCTTTCCTTTTTGTTGAGATGCCCATTTGGGTTTATCGGTTTCCAATAACGAAAATGATTCCGGAACGGAAACATCCTCCCCATCATACATGGTATTATAGGGCAGTCGATCCACATCCGGTCCATGGGGATCGGGAATACTCAACATGTGACACCATTTCTGCCCCTTGTGTTGACGGATAAAGTCGATGGTTTTACGAGCCAAAAAATCGGTGGTGTAACTCTGTTCATCACCAATCTCTTTATAGGTTTTTACCTGAGGCTGTCCGTTCTCCTCAGCAATCTGCTTCCAATGCCCCCGGTTAAACATGTAGCGATTATCCTCGAATCCAAAATTCCGTTTGGGGTCAAATCCGGGCTTATCATGGCCATCCAGGTGCCATTTACCCACATAGCCGGTGATGTATCCGTTTTGCTTAAAAATATGCCCCAAAGTAACGGCCTCACCGGCCATTGGTATATCATTGAAGTAACTCTGCACTTCCTGCGCATAACGACCGGTTAACAGCGCGGACCGGGAAGGGGTACACACCGGATGGTTGGCATAAAAATTCTCAAAACGTACGCCCTCATTTGCCAGCTTATCAATGTGAGGGGTATTGGCTTCCTTCCAGCTATTATCATAGCAACTAAGGCTACGAAACGACTGTTCATCGGTGTGAATGATCAGCAGATTAGGTTTCTTTTGACTGCTTTGAGCCATGCTCTTTAGTGGCAATGCCAGACTTACAGCAGCCAACAGAACTGCTTTGGATTTATGTTTTAACGGTAACAACATGTAGATAATTTTAGTCACACAAAATTAGAAAATGGTGGTATTCTAATGATTTCGATTGTCCTTTTTTACACCAAAAACGTACAGCAATCCCTATTACTAAAAATGGAATTTTGAATCGGCCCATCATTTTTTTCCTTTCTTTTTATTGGGTAACTCTTTCAGATAGTTCTCCCACCACTGCAGGTATTGCGCGTTGGAAACATCGACCGGTAATCCCCTTCTGGTTTTCCAAATACTATCCATTTTGGCCATCTGTTTGATCCAATGGTCAATCTCTTTCTGATCTTCGGGATAAACAGCCACGTCAACATCCTCTAACCAACGGTCTAATTTCTGACTCAGGGACTTCTTCTCCGCGTCAAAATCCGGACTATAGGCCATGTTATTCACTTCATCGGGATCTTTTTGCAGGTCATACAACTCTTCCGCCGGCCGCTTACTACTCATATGTAGCAATTGCTCCGGAGTGAGTTTGCCTTGTTCTTTCAAAATCTCCATCAACACTATGGTTGGATACTGATTGCGTTTATAGGCATTGTATTGGGCATAGGGCAACTCCGGATAAAAATTACGAATGTATTTATAGCGATCAGTCCGCACGGCCCGGATACGATCTACTGTTTCGTCGCGGCGGTCACGCATGGTATACAACTCAGTCCGCGGCTCATGTGCTCCTAAAAAGTTCTGACCTTGTAGATGTTCCGGGATTTGGATACCGGCTAAGGCCAGCGAAGCTGCTGACAAATCAATATTACTCACCAATTCACTGCGCACATCACCGGCAAAATCACCATTGGGATAACGCACCATCAAAGGCGTATGGGTACCGCCATCGTATAAAAACTGCTTGTGGCGCACCATGGGACGTCCCTGATCACCCACAAAGAACACAATGGTATTATCGGCTAATCCATCTTCTTCGAGTCTTTTCAGCACTTCTCCCACTTCCCGGTCCACAATCTGAATGGTCTCCAGATAATAGGCCCAATCCTGCCGGGCTACCCAATGATCGGGCAGATAAGAGGGTAATTCCACCTGTGATTCATCAATCGGGTTTAATGGATCATGGGCAAAGGGACGGTGTGGGTAGTGAATCTGTATCTGACCAAAGAAAGGTTGTCCTTCAGCACGTTGATTCCAATCCGTCCCATCATAGATCTCGTAGTCGGTAGTAAAATTATAATCGCGCTTACCTGGTTTTTCACTATCCTCATACTTGCCGTTAAAGGTAAAATAACCGGCTTCCTCAAAGTATTCAGTGATCACCTTCACTCCTTCAGGAAGGGGTCTCATGGCCTCTTTACGGGTACGATGCTGGTGACTGTTGATACTCACCGGATACATACCCGTCACCAAAGCAGAACGACTGGGTGAACAAACAGCGGTCACCGTATGACAATTCTCAAACCGGATGGACTGTTTAGCAAGGTTATCCAAATTGGGTGTTTGTATCAAAGGGGTGCCATAGCAGCCCAGGTCAGGCCCCAGGTCATCGGCCACAATCCACAATATGTTGGGGTGTTTGAGTTCTTTTGATGGCTGACTACAACCTGATAAAAGCAACAGTGCGCTTCCGGTAGCTGCCAGAAATTTATTCATAGATTTACGACTCATGATGATGGTTTAAAAATTATATTAACAATCCTATCAAGGGAATTCGCCTATAAAAACATTAGTTTTTAGACAGCAATTCTTTTTATCTGCTCAAGCCGCAGGGGCTTTTCCTTTCTTCCTTCAGTCGAAGAAAGGAAACAAAGAAGACCGCGACTATAGCACTCGCTTACCCACTATAGCTTTGTTGATAAGACAGAAAGAACTCGCTGCGCTCAAACAGCTTTCTGTCCTTTCATCAACTTCAGCAAGTGGGTCCCAAGCTACGTTGCTGAGGTCGAAACCCCAAACTGCTTAAAAAACTTCTAAAAGCAATTTCCCTACAATCCTATTCTAATATATATGGGGCTTTGCCCCAAACCCCACTTCATTTCTTGTCTTAAAACAAGAAAAGGAAGCAAAGAACCGTGACAGTTGTCGTGGCAAGGCTCCACCTGGTTCACCAGCTAAGGCCAATCACACCCTATAATGAATATAGAACTTTCTATATTTATCCGGACTTCTATTGGTTTTATTTAACGCTTCTTCCAGTTTTCCGGGTCATAATTTGGATTGGCGGCCGGCATTTGTGCCCCTACCTTCTCATACCAGTTAAAAAGCATCTGTTTCAACTCCTCCCTTTTCTCAGGCTGAATAGCGGCCATATCCCTGGATTCGGAGATATCCTCCTTTAAATTATAAAGTTCATAGTGATCGTCCTCAAAGAAACGAATCAGTTTCCAGTCACCCTTCCTGACCGCACTATAAGGCCGTGCGCCTTCGGTGTGATAGTGGGGATAATGCCAGTAGAGGGCCTCACGGCTCAACTCCTTTTCTCCTTTTAGAAGGGGTTGCAGACTCAATCCGTCAAAAGAGGCATTCACCTGATCCGGTATTTCCAGCTGCGCCATATCCACTAAGGTGGGATAAAAATCACAGGCAATCACTGGTTCATCACTCTTGCCATTAAGGCTTCTATCGCGCGGATCGACAATGATTAAAGGGACTCTCACCCCTCCCTCATACATGTGACCTTTTCCGTTTCGCAGCGGATGAATGTTTGTCACTTTGCGCTTCCCACGCCCAATCAGACCTCCATTATCAGATGTAAAAACAATGATGGTATTATCGACCAATCCATCTTTCTTAAGTTGGGATATTACTTTTCCTACAGCATCATCCATATGCTCTACCATAGCTGCATATACCGGGTTCTTCTGATAGTAAGATGAATCCACCAACGCATTATATTTAGCTATTTTATCGTCTTTAGCCTGCAATGGGGTATGCACTGAATACAACCAGAAATTCAGAAAAAAGGGTTTACCCGTTTTATCGGGATGGTTTTGGGTAATATAATCACAAGCTTCATTGGCCAATCGCTCTGTCAGGTAGTGATCATCCGGCTGATCGGTCAGGCGGGGATTACCAAAGGGTGCAAAATACCCATTGCTACCCAGCTTTTTATTGCGATGGGGCGATCCCTTAGCCCAGCCTCCCACATTCACATCGAAACCTTGATTTTCGGGCCAAAATAATGAATCCTCACCCAAGTGCCATTTCCCGATATGACCGGTATTGTAACCATTATCTCTAAATGCTTCTGCAAGGGTAAACTCGGCTGTATCCATATACATGGTCCACTCGGGTACTTTGAGTTTTGCTTTCGGCATTTTGTGGCCTTCAATCCAATCGGTACAATTGATGGTCGCCGGATATTTTCCGGTCATAATACTGGCCCGTGTGGGCGAACAAACCGTGCACGATGCATAGGCGTTGGTAAACAAAGTGCCTCTATCGGCTAATTTATCGACGTTGGGAGTTTGATAAAACCGGCTGCCCATGACACTGAGATCGGTCCAGCCCAGATCGTCTACTAAAATGAAGACGACATTGGGCTTGGATTCTTGTTTTTGGGTTGAGCAGGCACCTAACAGAACACTTGCCAACACACCTGCAGAAAAAAGCTTAAACATATCTTGCTGCATGAGAGGATTAAAACTTAAAAACTTCAGACTCCGTTCTGGCTGACTCCAATATGGCAGTCAACTCTTCAACAATATCAGGATGCTGAGCTGCAATGTTGGTCGTCTCGTTGGGGTCATCATCCAGATTAAACAATTCGATGGGAGCATCGGGCTGTTTCTTCACATTGTACTTCACACCTTTCCATTGACCCATACGCACTGCTTGCCGACCGCCACGTTCATGAAACTCCCAATATAAATAAGGGTGTTGTTTTTGAGTTTTTGTACCTGTCAATGCCGGTAACATAGAGATTCCATCAATGTGTTCAGGTTGTTCAGCCCCAATGATTTCAGCAAATGTTGGCAACATGTCCCAAAAAGCAGAGATGTGATCCGAAACAGTTCCGGCTTTGATTTTCCCGGGCCACTTGGCCACCATGGGTACACGGATGCCTCCTTCATAGAGGTCACGCTTAAACCCACGCAATCCGCCATTACTGTTAAAATATTCGGGATCGGCACCGCCTTCCATATGTGGTCCATTATCAGATGTGAATACAATCAAAGTATTATCGGCAATCCCTAAGTCTTCGAGTTTTTGCATGATCTCACCCACCTGGTCATCCATCAGACTGACCATGGCTGCAAAGGCGGCATGTCCTTCCGGCTGAGAGCCATAAGCACCCTTTTTATAACTGGGGTGATCCGAAGCAACACCTTTATATACACGTTCCGGCAAAAGCTTACCACGGTATTTCGCCATATATGATTCCGGGGCAAACATCTCTGCATGTGGGAGCACATTGGGATAATACATGAAAAACGGTTGATCTTTATTGTCGTCAATAAATTTCAGAGCTTGCTCGTGAATTGGAATGGGCGCATATACCCCTTCCTGAGCACCGGCATTTTCGGCCAATACGATCTTTTCATTGTTGTGATAGAGGTGCCATGGGTAATAATTGTGCGCATTTCGCTGACAATTGTATCCATAAAACACATCAAAACCCTGCGCCAGGGGATCCCCTTCTGAATTGGGATAGCCCAATCCCCATTTACCAAAAACACCCGTTGCATACCCGGCTTGTTTAAACAATTTAGCCATAGAAGGCGAAGTGGCTGGTAATGGCCATTGTCCCACCGGCTTATGCTCCTTATTCCCTCTAACAGGCGTATGTCCGGTATGTTGGCCGGTCATCAAGGCTGAACGGGAGGGCGCACAAACCGTAGAACCTGCATAGTGCTGAGTAAATTTGATCCCCTCTTTTGCCAGTCGGTCAATATTAGGTGTTGAAAATTTAGTTTGTCCATAACAGCTCACGTCGCCATATCCCAAATCATCGGCCAGGATGTAGATAATATTTGGTTTCATCTCCTGTTCAACAGGTTGACAGTTAATAAGGAAAAAGACACAACAGATGCCTATAACGCTTTTACTAAAATGCAGAATTGTTTTTTTCATGGAATATGATTTATTAATAAAGTAAATTAACAGCACCCAACTTTGATCGTGCAGCCCTTTCGGCTAATTCATTATTCTTAAACAAATGTAGAAATAACAAACTTAACACTACCCATTTCATTGAACACAAGTATCCTGAAAAAAAATGACTCTGATGGTACCTATATGTTCATATCTAAGCGCAATACTGATTAATAAGCGAAAAATAAATTTTCAAACCAGGGGGGGCATTTCTTTCACTGCCGATGCCAAAACACTCTACTGATGCATCTTATTACCACTATCACAGAGTGAAATTATAACCAGACAAATCTCACCTGTCATGATAAAACTATAATTTGGAAGTCCGAAATTAATTCCTTTATTTACATACCCAAGCTTATAGACTCAATAATAACCCTTGTTTCTCGCTTCCAATAAAAGTACATTTGTAAAGAACCTTAATAATTTAATTAACATGGCTTCAGAACAACTATCCCATCCATTATTGGATAAAATTCTAAAAAACTTTAGGTCCGTAGCTCTGTTGCTATTGGCTGTATTAATGGCCTGGCTGGCCTTTTTCCAAATAGGCCCTGAAGAAGTTGGTGTGATTGTGCGCTTTGGTAAATATAAACGTACTGTTGAGCCCGGCTTAAATTACAAAATACCATTTGCCGAAGCTGTGTATAAAGTACCTGTTGAACGGCAACAGAAAATGGAATTTGGATTCCGTACTTCTGCCTCTGGTGTGCGTACGGAGTATACACGGTCCGGCACAATGGATGAATCACTCATGTTAACAGGGGATCTGAATCTGGCAGATGTTGAATGGGTGGTACAATACCGGATTGACAATCCCTACAACTACTTGTTTAAGGTACGAAATCCGGAAATTACGTTACGCGATATTTCGGAAGCGGCCATGCGACAGATTGTTGGCGACCGCACAGTCAATGAAGTACTCACTGTTGGGCGTGCTGAAATCGGTAGCCGCCTGGAAGAATTGGTTCAAGAACTATGTCGTGACTACTCACTGGGAATTAAAGTAGAACAAGTGGTTTTGCAGGATGTTAATCCACCTGAACTGGTAAAAGCAGCCTTTAATGCTGTGAACGAAGCACAACAGGAAAAAGAAACATTGATTAACCAGGCCAAAGCAGAATACAACAAAGTCATTCCGAAAGCGGCGGGTCAAGCTAAGGAAACCATCCAAATGGCAGAAGGCTATGCTACTGAACGTGTTAACGAAGCACAAGGGGATGTTGCCCGATTCAATGCCTTGTATAGTGAATATATCAAAGCACAGGAAGTGACCAAGCGACGCATCTACCTCGAAACAATGGAAGAAGTCATACCTAAATTGGGACAAAAGATCATTACCGATCAAAAAGGTGGTAACATCCTGCCACTTTTACAGATGCAACTTACACAACAAAAACAAAGCAGCAATGGACAATAAGAAATTCATATTTATCATCATATTACTAATAGGAGTTTTGTTCTTGTTTTTCCAAAGCACCTATGTAGTCAGTGAAAAAGAACAAGTAGTGGTGACTCAATTTGGCAAACCGGTAGGTGATGCCATCACGACTCCAGGTATCAAGTTAAAAATACCTTTTATTCAGACTACTAACTTTTTTGACAAGCGTTACCTCGAATGGGATGGTGATCCAAACCAGGTACCTACCAAAGACAAAAAATTCATCTTTGTGGATACCTATGCACGGTGGCAAATTACCGATCCACTTCAATTTTTCAAACGTTTAAGAAACGAGCGAGGTGCCCAATCCCGCCTGGACGATATTCTGGATGGTGAAACCCGTAACTTTATTGCCAAGCACAACATCGAAGAAACAGTGCGAACAAGTAATCGTACACCGCAATCATCAGGGGTAATCGGTGAATTAATTGGTGATTCTTTAACCACAATTAAAGTGGGGCGTAAAAAAATCCAGGACATGATCCTTAAATCAGCTAACGCACAGGCCTTGGATCTGGGTATCGTGATTTTAGACTTCCGGTTCAAGCGTATCAACTATGTGAAAGAAGTACAAACACAGGTATACGAACGGATGAAAAGTGAGCGCTATCGAATCGCTGATAAGTTCAAATCAGAGGGACAAGGGGAAGCCTCTAATATCAATGGTGAGAAAGATCGTGAGTTGAAACGGATCCTCTCGGAAGCCTATAAAACAGCGGAAGAAATCAAAGGTAAAGCAGATGGTGAAGCAGCAGCGATCTATTCGGCAGCCTATGATCGTTCTGCTCAATCGCGTGAATTATATGGCTTTATGAAATCAATGGAAGCCTATAAAAAGACCTTTGACAACCAAACTCACATTATTCTATCAACAGACAGTGAGTTGTATAAATACCTGAAGTCGATGCGATAAAGTATAAGATAAGTAATTTTAAACGCAGTGATTGTTTTCAACCTAAAACGCACTGCGTTTTTTAATACCTTAAAACCAAAGGGTATTACATGCATTACAAGCACCATTCTGAAGCCATATGAAGCTTTTAAGGATATTGCTCGGAAAAATCAATTCAAAGGCGCTATCACCTCCTTTATCATCAATTTTCACTATGCAACCTACAGGGTAATGTCTTTCATAATACCCAGGCGAACGTTCACAAAACAGTATTTGATGTAGGAAAATACTTCTTAAGGCACGAGTTACAAATTGTAACGCTTATCAGAAACTAATGAAAAGAGTAAACCAGCTTGTAGACTAACCAAATTATCTATTTCTGTTTACTTTTTGAAAACAGTATATACACAAAAGCTGGTTCACTTCATACGAAGCGTCCAGTATACTATACTACACAGTGAGGAACATATAACAACCTGGAGACGTCTAAATCAGCACCCCTTATATCATGTCTTCCATTCACACGTCCTGTGCTACAATTATGTTGCCACCACTCAGGAGGCGGGGATGGTTCAATGTCATTCTCATCTCTGGAAACGAATTTTACAGAATAACTCATACCTATATCAGTAAGCATATCATCCATAATAGTTAAACCGGAACTGTTTATACTTGCTACAATTTTTCCATCGCTATCTGTTAATTGCCTGTCCTCCCAATTCCTCCCGGAAGCACAGAGAAAATCATGAGTTCCTATTACCGGCGGCTGCTTGTGAACAGCCATTGAAATTTCAAAATTCTGACTTATCAATTCATAACCACAGCCAATAGAAGTTTTCAAATACTCTTCATTGATTATGGCGTGATTCCATGCTATTCCCAGATTCGCCTTTTCGCTACCATAACTTGGCTCATCCTTTAATAAGCTTAGGAAATTGCGGCGATTATGATAATCAAATACAGGACCCCAACTTCGTTTCAGAACTTTTAAATTCGCTCTTGTCTGTATATCTTCATATGGCCCTTCGTGAATTTCATAGTAGTCATTCCCGGTCAATCCTAAAATCAAGTTGACTGAGTGTCGAACAGAAACCCAATTGACTAAGGACCGATCATGACTAACATAATTAACTGTATCTCCCGGACCTATTTCCGATGAGTACTTACACTCTATGGATTCCTGAAATTTCTCAAAACAGCCATTTATCACAGAAAGCCATTCAGACTTCACATCTCCGGTTGACCTTTTCAACTTTTCACTTTCATTGATTTTGGTTAACCGATCAGCTGGTGAATTATTTCCATCAAAGACATAGTTGACTTGATTATTTATGTAAAATGGTAACTTCTTTTTCCTTCTGAGTTTTTGCCCATCAAAAAGTTTGAATTTATTTACTTCAGTCGTCAATTGATTATTACTCCCAAAAATAAACTTCAACTCATTACTCTCAAAAATAATATTTTCCGCTAAGAAGTTTTGTTGATAACTATCCGCTTCGAGATTATCATAATCTACAGCCTCAGAATTCCATACTTCCACGCCTTCAGCCAACCCTCTATTTTTTTTCATTCCTAAAAATGTAGAGCCTTGCCCTTCGTTAGCCATATATAATATCCCATGCTGAACATGAAACAACTGAGTCCCATTATCTTTAGTTTTAGAACTGAAACATTCATCTAAATCTATGAATGAATTTTCCTCCCCTTTTAAGGAGTGAGAATTTGAGATATAACTACTAGTTGCCAATACTTTATCATTAGATTTCTGATTAAAGCTGGTTGGACAATTTTGATGATTAGTCGAACTGGAATCCGACAAAACAGTAGAGCAACTGTAATGTTTTGTTTCCGGGAATGTTAGCTGATCGTCAATAGTATGACTACAAGTCAAAGACTTTAACGAAGTCAGAGTAGATTCAAATTTCAAATCAACTCTACTGCTTCTTTCAGATGATAACTCCCCATCGCATTCCAGATCATGCGCATAATCCATAGCTACCATACATCTGGCTTTCGCGGGTTGCCAAATCCTGATCTGTTCCACGACTCCTGAAAAATCCGAACCAACCACCAATGGTACATCCGCCAATGAAATCTCCCCCGAAACAGAACGGCGAGTACCAGCCTGTTCTACATTTCCATAGGCTAGCTGCACAATTTCATCACCATACCTTCTATAAGCTTTTCTCCCCAATTGCTTCCTTAGTGTTTTCTTAAAATCTGAAGTCTCAAAAAATACTTCATCTTTAATAGCCGAAAGGTGGTTGATAATCGTTGACTCCACTCCTAACGTCTTTAAACTGGCAATTTTATCACGAGTAATTTGAAAAACTTCCTTGACCGGAGCTTTGCCGTTTACTAAAACACCAACAATCCCATTCTTATAGTAAGCTGATAAATAAACACTTTCTCCTCTTTCTAAAACATCACTGGCAGTTACCTTATGAAGTGATCCATCGATAGCGATCTCAAATACGACATCCCTCCCATCCTGAATTAGACGATAACCATTTTGACCATCCCTTTGAGCTGCAATGGAACACCTCTTTTTTACAGAGCGAGGTTCCACTATGGCATCAATAACTATATTATCTGAATAATCACATTGAAAACCTACTACCTCCGTTTTTCCAGATCCTTCAAAATAATATTTGGCTTTTTTTAATACGGCTTCGGTAAGTTCTATTCGGGTATTTTCGCTTAAGTTTGAATAGGTATTTCTCAACAACTGATGATCATCTTGACCATCAACAATTTCTTTATCTGCAAAGCTTGAAATCAAGCCATCTGTTCCGGCATTAAAATCATTCCCTTCATTGGCATAAATAGATACATTACAAATGACAAACAGCACAAGTAATCCAATTTTACTTGTCAAGTACTGTTTCATTGAATATGTATTTATCTTTTTTGTCATTTTTAACGGAATCTGCTCTATAATGCTTTATTTAATTACAATCATTTTTCATTTACCCTAACTCATTGCTTATCAAACTACAATTTTCAAGGCCATAACATATATTTAAATCAACGCTCACACAATCAATTACATAACAAAATCCAACTACAGCAATGTATACATTACCACAACCACGAATATAGAAAAAAACATAATCATATCAATATTGACGTGAAAAAAATATTGCATTAAACCGGAACCATCACCTTTTATCCCTGGAAAACACCAATATAGAAAGTAATAAAATAACGCCCATCAAATAAGGATAAAACAGATAACTCATAATCTCGAATGGAGAAACAGCATGAGCCGCTAATCCGACGGCTGCCAATATTTGAGCGCCGTATGGCAAAGTGCCCTGAACAAAACAAGAGGATGTATCCATTATACTGGCAGAACGCCTGGGTGAGATACCATACTGATCGGCGATCGTCTTAGCTATCGGCCCGGCCATCAAAATGGCGATGGTATTATTAGCGGTAAATACATTCACCAATCCAGTGATCCCGGCAATACTTAACTCAGCACCTTTTCGGCTTGATGTTTTACGGCCTATCAATCTTAAGAGATAATCAATCCCTCCATTAATCCGGACAACTTCGACCATTCCACCTACTAACATGGAAACAATGACAATTTCAGACATGCTTTCCATCCCTTTTCCTGCAGCTGAAAAAACAGACCAAACCGTAAAATCAGGATTGAATAATCCGATGATTCCCGACAAGGTAATTCCCAATAAAAGAACCACAAACACATTAACACCAAGCAATGCAGTGATCAATACAACTAAATAAGGAATTACCTTTACATAATCCGAAGTTTGCAGTTCCACTACCTGAGGTTCACTACCGGCATTTAAAAACAGATATAATATAAAGGTGATCACGGCGGCCGGTAACACTAACCAAATGTTCATCTTAAACTTATCGCGCATACTACAATTCTGCGACCGCGTGGCCGCTATGGTAGTATCAGATATCATGGAAAGATTATCACCAAACATGGCACCTCCAATCACAGCCCCCAAAGCCAATGCTGCAGAAAAACCCACCGTCTCCGAAAGCCCTAATGCAACAGGTGAAAGTGCCACCACCGTTCCTACTGAAGTTCCCACAGATAGTGAAATAAAGCAACCAATAATAAACAACCCGGCCAACAATACCTTACCGGGTAAAAAATGCAATCCTAAATTAACAGTCGATTCGACGGCTCCCATTTCCCGAGCCACATTGGCAAAGGCACCGGCCAACAGAAAAATCAGACACATCATCATAATGCCGCCATGCCCCATTCCTTTCGTAAAGGTTTCCATCTTTTGCCCGATTTTTCGTCCGGGAGCCATGCCTACAGCAACCAATGAAGAGATTAGAAAGGAAATAACAATGGGCATTTTATAAAAATCACCAGTGAGCACACCGGGAATCAGGTATACAACTAAAAAGACACCTACAGGTAGCAGGGCCTTCATTCCGCTATGAGACATTATTTTATGGTTTTGTTTTGCGCCGCAAAGATCATGAAATTTAAAATTGTTTTAAATAAAAAGATTGCCTATTTTAAAAGTAGTTTGTTGAATTCAATTCTCAATGTAATGACACAACAACCTCTTGATCCCAATCACTGGGTCAATACCTACGGTGATATCCTGTACCGCTATGCATATGCACGCGTTAACGATGCCGAATTAGCACAAGACCTGGTTCAGGAAACCTTCTTAGCCGGTCTGAAAAACCTAAAAACCTTTCAGGGTAAAAGCAGTGAAAGCACCTGGTTAATTGCCATTCTCAAGCGAAAGGTCATTGATCACTATCGAAAAAAATCCACCACCAGTGAATTTTCGATGGATAATAACAATGATCGGTTTTCCAATGCCAAATCATCAATAAAGGGCCATTGGATCAAGGAAAAAGCACCACATAATTGGATATCAGACGCTGAAAAACAGATAGAATCCAATGAATTTATGGAAATCCTTCAAGCTTGCATCAAACACCTGCCCGATAAATGGGCATCCTGTTTTGCATTACGCGTAATGGAAGAAATGAAAGGGGAAGAAGTATGTAAGGAACTGGACATTACCTCGTCTAATTTATGGGTGATTCTTCACAGAGCCCGTCTACAGTTGAGAGAGTGCATTGAGAAATCCTGGATATAAACCGACACAATAACGATAACAATGAATACGAAAGGTAAGATGATGATTACTTGTGAGGAATCCACCTTCCTGACTTCCAAAAAACAACAAGACAAATTATCAACCAGTGAACACCTGCAACTCTTTTTTCATTTGATAATGTGCAAATATTGTCGTCGGTTTGCCAATCAAATTAGCCTAATTACCAAAGCCATCTTCCGAATGCGTCAGAAAATGGAACAGCAAAGCACACATATTTGCCTAACCGATGAACAAAAAGAACGAATTCAGAAAGCTCTGAAAGACCAACAAGCAAACTAAGCCAATACTTCATTTAGGTTACACTAAGAACACTAAGTAATTGTGTCGGAATGACCTGACTGCATTTGTGTATTTTTTTTAATAAAAGTGTTACACGAAGAGCGCAAAGTTCAGGAAAAGGAAACGGTCACAGAGCCTTTAGAAAGAAAATTACTAATACCATACTAATGAAAATACTCCGTGCCCTTATTGTTTTTTGTTTTTTTGCTCCAAAACTCTGCGTAACTTTTGGTTGTGTAACGATTATTTACTCCTACTAATAATGTTTTCGTTTTTCTCTCTTTTCTGTAAGCAATTACATCTTCCCTCGTCTAAATGAATAAATAAGAAATTTTTATCCTTAAATACTTATTGACATGAAAACGAAAAAGGAAAAGCAAACAAGCTTACTGAAAACAGTTGTTTTAAGCGGTATGATTGCCGGTGCATTACCACTTGCAGCCAATGCCAACGATTTGTTTAGTTATAGTGACATGGGATCAGGAGCCGAAGTTCGATCCAGCCTGCTTGATAAATATGGTTCACCATTGAACGCCTACCAAAACCAAGCGACCGACTTTATTATAGGTGAAGCTAAATGTGGTGAGGGTAAGTGCGGCGAAGGAAAGTGTGGTGAAGGCGAAAAGAAAGCAGAAGCCAAGAAAGGCGAAGCTAAAAAGGCCGAAACCAAAACTACCGAGGCCAAATGTGGTGAAGGAAAATGTGGAGAAAGCGAAAAGAAAGCAGAAGCCAAGAAAGGAAAAGCTAAAAAAGGAGAAGCCAAAAAAGCTGAAACAAAAACCACTGAAGGAAAATGCGGAGAAGGTAAATGTGGTAGCTAAGATGTGTGTAAGCAAGCCCCTCAATGCCAGAATACATATTGTCATTGAGGGCTCCTTCTAAAAGAAAAGCAAGGGAAAAAGACATGACATTATAACTTTCACCTTTTTTCCCTTTTACTTTTTACCTGATTCAAACTTAGGCACCTCCAATAACAAAACAACTGATTATGAACATTTCAATAGGCATCGGCTTTCGACGTGATTTTGCCGATGAGTTTTTAGATAACTATCAGTTTAAACCTGATTTCATTGAATTTGCGCCGGAAAACTGGATGGGAATGGGTGGGTACTGGAAGAAAAAGCTGGACCAGGTAGCAGAGCGATACCCGGTGACATGTCATGGTTTATCTCTTTCCATTGGCAGCCCCGATGAGTTGGACTGGGATTTCATAAAAGCATTAAAGATTTTTTTGAATACCTACAATGTTGAAATCTATTCAGAGCACCTCTCCTTTTCTAAAGCAGCCAATGCGCATCTCTACAACCTCTTACCCATCCCTTTTCGCAAAGATGCCATAAAGCACGTTTCCGAACGCATTCGCAATGTACAGGATTTTCTGGAGCGACCGCTGGTAATCGAAAATGTATCGTACTACACACCTGTAGCAGCTGAGATGGACGAGATAACATTTATCAACCAAGTAATTGAAGAATCGGGTTGTCAGTTATTGTTAGATGTAAATAATGTATATGTCAATGCCTTTAATCATGACTACGACGCACAGGAATTCATTCGACAATTACCATTAGACAGAGTGGCTTATATTCATATGGCGGGGCACGAAAAAGTATCGCCTGATTTGATTATCGATACACATGGGCAACCCATCATTGATCCGGTTTATAAATTATTTGACTTTACGGCACAATTACTAAAGCCCGTTCCTGTTCTGCTAGAGCGCGATTTTAACATTCCGGAAACAGATGAATTGATAACCGAGATGAAATTACTAAAAGAGATAGCTATTAAACATTGGGAGGCAAGTCATGTTGTTAAAGGTTGAAACCAAAAACATTCAGGAACAATTGGCTGACTATTGTCGCACCGGTATAGAAAAACCCATTGCAGGTACCCATAGCAATCGTTTACCACACTACCGAAGACTGGTTTACAATGTGATAAAAAACACCCTGGAATCAGCCTTTCCAATCACCGAAAAGTGGCTTGCTGAAGAAGAGTGGGAAACATTGGTTTATGACTTCTTTGCGCAACACCAATCACAAACACCATCCGTATGGAAACTACCTAAAGAGTTCGTGGAGTTTGTGACGGAAGCTAATTATACTGAAACACTTCACAAACCTGCTCTCAACGATTTATTGTGGTTTGAATGGCTGGAAATAGAAGTGCATACCATGCCAGACACCACGGAACCAATAACCAATTCATCAACTTTTACCATTGACAACCCTTTAACCGCCAATCCATATTTTCGCATTCAACAAGCCACCTATCCAATACATTTGATGCATGCCAATGAAGCAGCCAA
>JAEINY010000073.1 GCA_016342595.1 Marinilabiliaceae bacterium | reverse complement strand
CGATAAAGGGTATGGGCGATCATGTATTGCAACCGGGCCTTATATATCAAATCCCGCCCTTCAAAGCCAACGGAGGATTCCATGCTTTCATAATACTGTATCAACAGGGGTTCAAAGGCAAAATAATCCTTCTCCAGTGTAACAACACTACGTGTCATTGACATCAATTTATACAACACTGAGGGACGACGAATTACGGCTGATGATAATTGATAAGCTTTTAATACATTCTCAATGGTGCCCTGTAAATCGATGACTTCCACAGACGTTTTGGCTTCCTGTAATTTGTATTGAATAAAGTGATAAGCAGTATTTGCATTATCATCTTCAATGGCCAATTGTTTATAGTGCGCTTTCCGTTCTAAAATAGGATCAATAGATTCTCCCATCTCTCTCAAGGGCATCTCCAACTGCAACCCCATCACTGCATTGGCCATATTATATAACTCCCCATCCACCGCCTTTTGTTCGGCTTTCTGCAAGAAACGCCAGGCTGGTTTCAGGCAATCATGTGCTTTTAAATACCGTGCCAAACTCATAAAAGCCGCGACTTGTGTCTCATCCGTATCATCATTTTTGACTTGTTTCATGTACAGAAAATCGGTCAAATGTTTCAATAGTTTCTTACGAAGCGCATGATACGCCTCCTGATTACCATCCGGATAAATTTTCTTAAGCAGATCTTCTGATCGCTGATGACCATTCCGATAAATCAACTGAAAAAGCTCCAGGTCTTTGCGTTTCTGCTTCTTTTTTAATCGGTTTATAAAGGATGTAAAATCTGTGGCATCAGTTTTTGAAAAGGTCGATATGATTTGTGTTAAGGTATCCATGGGATTAGAATGTTAGATCATTAGATTTTAGATAAGAGACATGAGAATTGGCCATTCGTTAATCGATGTTCATCATTTCAGTTTTTTAGCGAGCTAGGTTAAGTATAGCGTTGAATAAAAATGCACTTTTCTCAATGACGTTTATGTAAAAAAATCATTTTTTAAAAGTCCGTTACAGACACCACATAAATACTAATTATTAAGACTTTCTCCAAACTCAAACACCTTTTTAAAAATCCGTTTTATCAAAATAATGGTTTGAATACGACTGCTTATCCGATGTATGTTTGTGGTGTCAATTAATTGTTCTAACCCAAAAAAGAAAGACATGATTGAACTAATAAAAAAACATTGGATTACGTCACTGGGCGTATTATTTCTATTTGCTTCCTTCACCTATTTCCTGAAGATGGCATTTGAACAGGGCTGGTTTCCGCCTGAATTAAGAGTATTATCTGGCTTTGCACTGGGCGTTACATTCCTCTTTGGCGGTTATCATTACTTCGGCAAAGAACGTCTCTACACCTGTCAGATTTTGGCCGGTAGTGGTATCAGTATCATTTATGCCACTTTTTCGTATGTTGCATTCTCTGATTCGCTGACCTGGCCAACAAATATCACTTTTATTTCAGTGCTCATAATTACAGCCCTCATTACATTGGTGAGTTACAAGTATCATCTGCGTGGTTTGATCTTCATCAGTATCTTTGGTGGATTACTCTCCCCCATCCTGATGAAAGCAGGTATCCACCATGATCTTATTCTCTTCCTATATGTGCTGATCCTGAATATTGCCGCTCTCTATGTGAGTATATCACGCCAATGGCAAGAGTTACGTATCATGACCTTTGCTACAACGGTAGTAATTTATGCCACCTACTTCATTTATTTTGAGCCTGTCAGCTGGGGAAAACCATTTTTTTATGCCGCATCGCTGTTTATCACCTACATGGGCGGTATCATCTATGCTTCGTGGAAAGAAAAAGACCAGTTCACCGGTTGGAACCTTTACCTGAGCTTGATTAATGGGATGTTGTTTATCTTTTGGGCCATCTATATTCTGGGATCGTTCGATATTACCTTCACCATACCATTGATTTTTGTTGGTTTTAGTTTCATGGTATCGGCTGTATTCGTCTATCTGTTATCGGGTAAAAACATCTTCCCTAGTTTGATATATGTATGCCTGGGATTAGTACTATTCGCCATATCAGCAGCAAATATTAAACCCATGGCCATTGGTGGGATGGAGTATGTGGTCACCACCTTGCTTTGGCTGACAGTAATTGTAGGTTTCTATGCCATCGGAAAATCCGTGAAAGCAAAAGAACTGAGTTATTTGAGTTATGGTGCCTGGGCGTTATTGATCATTTATTGGTTTACTGTGGCCTGGGATGTGCAGTGGATCGAATTATTCGGCATTCCATTTATGCCATTCCTCAATGCCGGAGCAATCACCTGGATGGTACTGGCAGCATTTGGTTTTTACATGAGTCAAAAAGAACAGGCGACTCATCCGGTACTCAGTACCATCTTTGCCATAGTAAGTAACATAATCGTAGGAGGCCTGTTTACCATCCAGATTAAAAACATCTGGGAAGCCTATGAACTGGTGAATGTGAGTCAAAATCTGGCCATCTCCATTGCCTATTTGGTCTATGCCTTATTGATCTTTTTATGGGGCGCACACACCCGGGCACTGGCCTATCGCACCATGGGTTCCATTGTACTAATCATCACTTCGGTGAAAGTGTTATTCTTTGATTTATCAGGCGGTGCAACAGTTGGTAAAATGATCTTTTTAATGATCATTGGCGCATTAACCTTGTCCATCGCCTACATCAACAAACGCTGGATGGATAAGGATGCGATCACTAAAATAAACTGAGTCTCTACTCACCCGCTGAATAACTCGTGATGTGGTATTCAGCGGGTGAGTAATAAATGTTATTCATCCCATGAGTTGAGCACCGTTTTATTCATCACATGATAAGAAACCTTATATTTGTGATTATTCATCCGCTGAATAACCTGTGATGTCGTATTCAGCGGATGAATACATCGAAAAACCTCATACTATGACAAAAGCAAAACTAAACTGGCTCCCGTTGTTCTTCACAAACTTTCTGGGAGTACTCAATGATAATTTCCTGAAATACCTGGTCTTTTTTATCAGCACCACCTGGTTGATGAAAAACCAGGAATCCATTGTCATTATGCTGGCTTCCGGATTATTTGTATTGCCATATATTTTCTTTTCACCCATGGCCGGTAAACTGGCACGTGATCATGCAAAAGCGCGCATCATTCAACGGGCAAAGCTCTTTGAGATACCCATTATGGTGGTAGCTTCTATTGGCTTTTTGCTAAGTAACATCTACATAGTAATGTTTGGTATTTTCCTGATGGGATTGCAAAGTAGCCTCTTCTCACCAGCCAAGTATGGTATCATCCGCGATATTGGGGGCAAAGAAGGGATCTCCTTTGGTACCGGAGCCATGGAAATGCTCACTTTTGCCGGCGTGTTGATCGGTACTTTTTTCGCCGGTATCTTTTCCGATTTTCAGAAATTACCCGGTTACCCGGTTCACCGGATGGTCATCGTTTGTTTAGCCCTGATACTGTTTGCCGTCTTGGGTTGGATCACCAGCCTAAAGATCCAACCTAAAGAAACCGTGCCCAATGAAGAAGAGGAGACCTCTTTGAATTTCATGATTTTCCTGGCGCACTCCTTCCGTTGGGCCAAACAAATAAAAGGTTTAAATATCACCATCATAGGCTTATCAAGTTTTTGGTTAATTGGAGCCCTGTTACAAATGAACATCACCGTTCATTGCCGTAATATATTGAAGTTGACAGATACACATACCAGCACCATCATGGCATTAGTGGCCATCGGTATCGGCGCCGGTTGTTACCTCACGGGAGTCATCTCCAACCGGAAAGTAAAAATGCACCTGGTACCCATTGGTGGTATTGGCATGGGTATCTGTGTTTCCCTCATATACCTGCTTCAGCCATCCACACAATTATTTACCATCCTTATCGTGCTGACGGCTTTCTTTGCTGGGATGTTTAAAATTCCATTAAACGCGTTCATACAAGACCGGGTAGAAGGACGTAAGTTAGGATTGATTTTGGGTTATAATAATCTGATGGTATTCATATTCATACTCCTATCATCCGGCATCTTTGGATTAGTAGAAACACTTTCCAATTCCAATGGCGTGTTCCTGACCATCGCAGGAATTATTTGGGCCATTACTGTGATTGTGTGGTTGAAAATTCCGGGGGCAAACAAATTCAAACAATGATTAAGAATCAAGGATTAATGATCAATGTTTAATTATTAATGACATTAAACATTAATCACTAAACATTAATAATTTATCATTAATAATTAGGTTACTTATGAAAGAACATCATCCCATCATATTAGGTATTGCAAAATTCCTGTTCAGAGTTTTGCGAGCGATATTATCGTTGCGATACAGAGTAGAAGTAAAAGGGTCTGAAGTGTTAAAATCAGATCACCCAAAATTGATCTTACCGAATCATCAGGGCATTATTGATCCGATCATTCTGTTCAGTCAATTATACAAATACACACAGGCTGTTCCTATTTTAACCTCCTCCTATTATGACCTGCCGATAGCCAAATCTATATTTTCAGCCTGGGGTGCAGTACGGGTGAGTGATCTGGAATCGGGTAGCCGTAACGTGAAGGTGCTGGATCAGATCGTGGAATCGGTGGAGAAAGGTTTTGATCTGGGTAAAAACATCGTGCTTTATCCTTCGGGACAAATTGCCGGTCAAGGGTACGAGAAGATTTTTAACAAACAGAGTGCGCACAAAGTAGTGAGCGATTTACCAGACAATGTGGAAGTGATTGGTGCCCGTTTCACAGGACTTTGGGGAAGTTCCTGGTCGAAAGCCTGGATGGGCCAATCACCAAAATTTATTGTTCCATTGCTGAAAGGTATTATTTATACATTGGCCAACCTCATCTTCTTCATGCCGCGCCGCACGGTGACCATTGAGTTGGTGAACATCACACAAAAGGCTTGTGAGAAAGCGAATAAAGATCGAAATACATTTAACCGCTATCTGGAGGATTTCTATAACCTACACGGAGAGGAAGCACCCAATTATATGAAATATTTCTTCTACGGAAAACAACTGAAACGGACCTTACCTTCCAATATTGTAGGTTCTGTGGAAGAAGCCAAACGATTGAATGGTGAGTCTGCCAGCCAGACCATTCCTGCAGATATCTTGAGTGGCGTTAGTACATGTATTGCTTCTATTCTGGAAATATCAACCGATAAAATTCAAGCGGAGCACTACTTACAGCTGGATTTGGGAGCTGACTCATTGAACCTGGTCGAAATTGTATCGGAGGTGGAAAACCAATTCCCTAAATTCGCTGCGCCTCAAATTAATGAGATCAAAACGGTAGCCGACTTGTGTTTAGTCGCCATGGGCCGCTTCCATACCGATGATGACCTGAAACCTTCGGACCTGAATCAACCACTGACAACGCAACATGACATTTGCATTGATACCGATAAAACCATCCTGCAACATTTCATCGAAACGTTCACCAACGATGTGAATGATCCGTTTACTTATGATGCCATGATTGGTTCGACTAATCGACGCATATTTTTCCTGAAGGCCTGTGTGGTTGCCGAATTATTGAAAAAAGAGGTGAAGGAAGAACGAGTGGGTATTATGTTACCTGCGCTGCAAAGTACGACGCTTCTGATTGCGGCTTGTTACTTGTCTGGAAAAATTCCGGTTATGCTCAATTGGACCGTTGGAAAAAAAGTACTGGAACATTGTATGGAAACAACAGGTGTGAAACAGATTCTTTCAGCCGGCACCTTTATTTCGAAAATAGAAGAGCAACTTCCCGACAGTATAAAAAACAAGCTTATCTTACTGGAACAGAAGATCCCAACCATCGGTGTCACCACTAAATTAAAGGGTCTCCTTAAATCGAAGCTCCCCAAGGTATTGATCAACCCCAAACATCTGCCGGAGACGGCCGTTATTTTGTTCACTTCAGGAAGTGAAGCCTTACCTAAAGCTGTGCCCCTCTCCCACAAAAATATTGTGAGTGATTTGAGTGCCGTGTTTCAAATGGCGCGATTGAGCAACAACGAAACCTTTCTCTCCTTCCTGCCGCCTTTCCATAGTTTTGGTTTTACAGTGCTGAGCATACTGCCACTGCTTACCGGTGTGAAAGTAGCTTATACGCCTAACCCAACCGATGCCCGTGAAGTATTACGAATCCTGAAACACGTACAAGCCAATATGCTCATTGGCACTCCTGGCTTTCTGAAACTACTGATGGCCGAAGGTTCAGCCTATCATTTCAAGTCGGTGAGGTATGCCATCTCCGGTGCCGAAGCCATGCCGCCAGCTGTGAAAGAGCAGTTTGAAAGGTTAACCAAAGGAGCACTGATACTGGAAGGATATGGCATCACTGAGTGTGCTCCTGTCTTGACCCTCAATCCACAAGACAAACAGAAACTCAACAGTGTGGGTAAATTCCTGCCCGGGATTGATCATATCATCTTAGATACAGAAACGAATCAAGCTGTTGAGACCGGTCAAGCGGGAATGATTTATGTGATGGGTACCAATGTGTTTGACGGATACCTCAATGAACCGGATCTTCATCCTTTTGAATCCATCAACGGTGTGCCCTATTACAAAACCGGTGACCTGGGTTATATGGATGAAGAGGGATTCCTGTTCATCACCGGGCGGTTGAAACGTTTCATAAAAATTGCCGGTGAAATGATCAGTCTGCCCTTTATTGAAAAAATATTACTTGATAAATATGGTGAAGAAGACCGGCAGGTATTGGCAGTGGAAGGAACCGATACCACTACCCCACCCCGCATTGCGCTGTTCACCGAAAAATCCATTGACCTGGCCGAAGCCAATGATTACCTGCTGAAGAATGGTGTGGCTCCCATTGCCAAATTAAAAGAAGTGATTCCTGTTGATGAGATACCGGTACTGGGAACGGGTAAAACGGATTATAAGGTATTGAAGAAACAACTGGAAAAATAACGCTTAAATTATAATTTCACACAAAAATGCTAAGTCTTCGTTACAAACGAAACTGACGATAGTAATGCTGTGTTGTTCAAAAAACAAGTTTTGATTTTTTTGATAATGTATCAAATTGTTACACAGAGTTTCGAAGAAAAACAAAAACAACAAGGGCACAGAGTGTTTTCATTAGCCAGATTTTTATTAAATTCTCGGACGACTCTATAAGACGCTTAATTTACCCAGTTGATTATTCTCTAAAATTTGATATATCCCGCTCATGGTCAGGCCCAAGCTTTAGAGCAAATTGTGAATGCCATATTATGGAATCGTATCGTTGTACAGAAGGTAACAAAGAAGTTTGTTTAAATGCTATGATCCTTCTTCACCGTACAAGGGAATTTGAATGTAGGCAACTTATCTTATTCTTTAGTCAAAGGATGGGTAAACCAAAAGGTGCTTCCTTTTTCAGGTGTGCTTTCTACACCAATCTTACCACCCAACAAGGTTACAATACTATGGGCAATAGCTAATCCCAAGCCAGTGCCTTTCTGATCAATATTGGGAGCTTGTGTTCCCTGGTAAAACCGGTTAAATATAAAGGCTTGCTCTTCCACGGAAATCCCTTTACCGCTATCCTTCACCCATATTTTCACATAGTCGTCGAAAAGTTCAAAAGAAATCGAGACAAAACCCTTATCGGTATGTTTGATGGCATTGCTTAATAGGTTGTTCAATACTTGTCCCAAGCGTTGCTCATCCGAATAAAGCGTCACTTCCTGATGATTTTCCTCAAACTGAAATTGCAATCCTTTTTGAGTGGCTTGCAGCGCATAAAAAGAGGCCCAGTCATTAACCAGCTTATTCAATTTGAAAGTTTTGTATTCAAAATTAACCTGTCCGGTCTCTATTTTTGATATATCAATAATATCATTGAGCAGATGTAATAAGCGATGAGCACCTTGAGCAATAATACCTGCATACAAGATCCGCTCGCTTTCATCGATATCGGTTTCGATTAACTCACAAAACCCGATAATACCATTCATCGGGGTCCTAATCTCATGGCTCATATTGGCCAGAAAAGTGGTTTTCAAATGATCATTTTCTTCCGCACGGTTTTTAGCCTGGATTAATTCCTCGTTCATCCATTCTATTTCCCGACTTCGCTCCATTAGCTCTTCATTGATAGTCTCATACTCCTCGTTTTGAGCCATCAAATCCATTTCGCTTATCTCGAGTTTTTGCTGCATTTCGATCCGCTTTCCCAACTCTTTCTGCAGTGCCTCTGTTTTTTTTCGGACTTGTTTTTTTAAGGTAATAGTCCAAATCACAAATAAAAAAATCACTCCAGCCAAAGGCACTATAATCCAGAGGAAATAATAAATGGCATGGCTCCAGGAAAAGGCAGGAGCATCATAAACGCCAAACCATTTGTCATAGATTTTGTCATAGGTGCCATCCGTTTTAATAATGTTTAGGCCTTCATTCAATTCTGCCAGCAGGCCTTGATTGCCTTCTTGAACTGCCATACAGTATTTACGTTGCAAGATTGGTGGACCCACTACCTTCAAGTTAGGTATTGCTTGATCTTTGATCAAATGAACGCCTTGCAAACGGGAAATGAGTGCACAATCGGCCTGCCCCTGAGACAGCAAATTGAGGGTTTCTATCCAGTTAGTGGTAGTAATAAGTTGGCGGCCAATGTGTTTTTCGAGCAGAAAATCATGCCCCAGATCTCCTTTCTGAACGATAATTTCCTTGTCGTAAATGTCTTCTAGCGAACTGATGTGGGAGTCTTTTCTGACAAAGACTGCGTAGGAGGATATAAAGTGAGGGATGGAAAAGTCAACTAGTTTATCGCGCTCCTCGGTTTTATACATTCCCATTACCACATCCACGGAGCCTTGTTCTATCGCTTGCCGAACATCTTCCCACGGCATCATCGTGATGTCGATACTCAGGTTCATCGCTCTGGCCACGGCATTGGTTATATCCACATTAAAACCATCAGGTTTTCCCGCTTCATTGATGAATTCATAAGGGGGATAGCTTTGATCGCCAACGACCTTAATTACTGACGCTTTCCATCCTGGGACCAATGATTTCTGCATCAGCGCACTGATACTACTTATCGAATCTTGACCCTTCCCTTTAGCCAATATTGGTAGCAAAATAAAGAAACAGAGCCATATTTTAACCAATCTCAATGCCATAATAATCCATTTTCAACTCTCACCGCAACCCCACAAAAGGTTACTGCATCGCAGCAGCTTTCTATCACTAATATAGAAACCGACTTCAAGATAATTAATTTTAATAAGCTTTTCATAACACCTGCCATGATGTTGCAAACATCAAACGATAAAAACTGACCGCCGGAAAAGCTGCCGTAACTTGTTTTCTTTAAAATCACGGCACTGGATAAGCTGCCGCAACATGCATTCTACAAAATCAGAACGCCGGATTGGCTGCCGCAGCTTGCATTCTTTAAAATCAGGACACCGGATTAACTGCCGTAGCTTACATTCTTTAAAATCATGACGCCGGATTAACTGTCGTAGCTTGCATTCTATAAAATCTGGGAACCGGATTAACTGCAGCAGCGTGCATTCTATATAATCAGAACGCCGGATTAGCTGCCGTAACTTGCGTTCATTAAAATCACAACATTGGACGGCCTATTTACAGCGGTTTTCATAAAAGCAGAATGCCCGACGAATCAATAATCTCATCAGCCATTACTCTAGCTGCATGGTTGGTGTCATAATCCTCTGTGAACTACCTTATGCTTTCTGCCTCAGTGAGCTCTGTGTAACTATTCCATCCACAATCCTGTCGGTTGTAGAGCAGTAAATTTTAAACGTTAACCATTCATCCCTGGAATTACTCATAGCATTGAGCTAGAAAACCATTTCAATCCCCCCATTGACCGGAATCGGATGTGTTACCCCCCGGCATTCATTGCCCACAAATACGGCCAATAAATCATCAGGTTTTGTTAACTGCATTCCATCAATATTGGCAACAGCTACAAACTGCATTGAAAATTCATATTCATGGGTATTGATCTTCCACGATGGCACTTCAGCGTATAAATGCGGTGCCCCCAATACCGTAAGAAGTAAAAAAACAATGAAATATTCAGTTAGCTTTTTATCTTTCATCTTCACTTTGTATTATACTAGCCAAAGCAACCTACCAGAGACATAAGATGCATTTGGTAGCACTCTGATTAATCAATCTTCACAATTTTTATTACTTGCTCTGTGTTTCCTATTGTAGCCATGATGAAATAGACACCATTTACACTGGAAGCACCTTCCCAAAGAAGATCATTTGTACCAGCCTCTACCTCGTATGCATCAAGCTGATAAACTACTTCGCCAGAGAAATTGGCAAGCATCCTGAATATCAGTCTTAACTCTGTATATATGGCCCGCAAGCGTCTGCGCAAGAAATTGGGAATTGATAAAACCATTGATCTTACAAATTATCTTGTAGATATAATGGAATAGCTCTTTTTAATAGATACAGGGTTACACAACCGTTATTCAAGCAGTGGGATTGCTTTAAGTGCATGCTGTTTCTTACGGAATTGAGTGAGCCAACTATCGATGAGTTTCACTCTGACACCACAGCATTGGCACACACACGGTAGAATACCCATACGTACGATTTGATTATCTTTGCCTACTGATTAAAAAAATTGAAACTCAATAAACATGAACAACCATTTTCAAAATACCATTCTCCAGGCAACTGGCGCCAGCGAATTATTCGAAATCGGCATGATTCAAAGCCTGTGGAGTGGTTATGGGAAGATTGTGCGGTACGGATTGAAAGAATCACACCTGAAAAGTGTGGTGGTGAAACATGTACGCCTGCCTGAACAAGGCATCCATCCACGTGGCTGGAATACGGATTTATCCCATCAACGCAAATTAAAATCCTATCAGGTAGAGACGGCCTGGTATAAGCAGTGGAGTGCACGGTGTGATGAGTCGTGTCGTATTCCCCGTTGTCTGGCACTGGAGACACAAGAAAATGAAGTATTAATGGTACTGGAAGATTTAGATGCAGCTGGTTATCCGGAGCGCATCACCTCAGTCTCCATGAATGAGATTAATGCTTGTTTATCCTGGCTGGCTAACTTTCATGCGACCTTTCTGGAAGAACAACCTGAAAATCTATGGAAAGTGGGTACCTACTGGCACCTGGACACACGCCCGGATGAGCTGAAAGTGATGGATGATGAAGCCTTAAAAACAGCTGCCAGCGCTATTGATCAGACCCTTCAACAAAGCGCCTTTCTAACATTTGTACATGGCGATGCCAAGTTGGCAAACTTCTGTTTTTCAAATGATGGTAAACAAGTGGCTGCCGTTGATTTTCAATACACAGGTGGTGGATGTGGCATAAAGGATGTAGCCTATTTTATTGGTAGCTGTTTATATGAAGAAGATATTGAACAGATGGAAGATCAGCTTCTGGCGTTCTATTTTAAGGCATTAAAAAAAGCAATTACGCATAGGCAGAAAAATGTTGATTTTGACACACTGGAAAAAGATTGGAGAAGGCTTTATCCGATAGCCTGGACCGATTTCCACCGTTTCCTGAAAGGATGGAGTCCCGACCATTGGAAGATTAATAGTTACAGTGAGCGGATGGCGAGAGAGGTGGTGGCACAATTGTAGGAAACTCAGGAGCATTAGATCTACCATTTGTGGAATGAGCTATCAGAAATAAATAGAAATAGGTGGAGATAATTTCCCAGAACTTGAAACACTGAACCTATTTCCAGGTATTTCTATAAATTTCGAATGATGATTAACAAATACTGAACACAGAACCTGTAACTTGTAACCTATAACCTGAAACTTAAACCATGCAACTAACAACTGATAACCTGAACTCACTCTGCCAAACGGCCATATCCGCCGCCCTCACAGCCGGTCAGCTCATATCAGACTACACAGGTCGTGAGATTAAAGTGGAAAATAAAACAGGTGGTTCAAGCCTGGCTTCACAAGTGGTAACTGAAGTGGATTTGCTCAGTCAACAATGCATTCTTGAAATTATTGAGCCCACCTGCAAAAGCTACGATCTGGCATTATTAACTGAAGAAAGCGCAGATGATCACAGTCGTCTGGAAAAAGATTATTTCTGGTGCATCGACCCCCTGGATGGAACGTTACCTTTTACCGAATCCACCCCGGGATATGCGGTTTCCATTGCATTGGTTACCAAAGCTGGTATCCCTCAAATTGGTGTGGTTTATGATCCGGTTAAGCAGACACTGTATCACGCTATAAAAGGTCACGGGGCCTATCGGAACCAGGAACCCTGGCTGGTAACTAAGGATTGTAACAAAAAGCCGCTAACCCTTATCACTGATCGCAGCTTCTTAAAACACCCGCTCTTTGAAGCATCGATGACTGAATTGAAGAGGATTTCTAATCAGCTGGGATGCACTAAGCTATCCACTATTCATCACGGGGGTGCTGCCATGAATGCCCTATGGGTACTGGAGAACTCACCAGCTTGTTACTTCAAATATCCTAAACCACAAGATGGTGGCGGCAGCTTGTGGGATTATGCGGCTACGGCTTGTGTCTTTCATGAAATGGGTGCTGCAGTAAGTGATATACATGGAGATCCGCTGGAATTAAATCGTGTGGATTCTACTTTTATGAACCATCGAGGTGTATTATTCGCACATACAGCAGAACTGGCCATTCACATTCAAACACTCTACCAACAGCTAGTGGTTTAAATCGAATTTTATAGTACTTATCAATTCTTTAATGAAACTCTCAATAAAGTATCCTGCCTACCAAAGTGCACACCGCCTAATTGCAATAGCGTTAAAAACGGTGGAATGGAGGCGATTAGAAAGAAAAGCTGTTTGATTCCGATTTAGAACTTATAAGAATTTGAGCATCAAATTACATAAGGTTCTTTATCGGGAGAGTTTCTTTTCTTTCCGCCGTAATGTAATCGTTTAGCGTATATTGCAATTGAGCGGCGGCCTTTTTGGTTTACTTTTTTTGGCTGTAGAAAAAAAGTAAAAGCCCGTGCGGCTTGAGCACTTATGTGAAAGGAGTTGATTAGGTGCTATAAAAATTTATAAACAGTTGAATATAAATACCATAATTTAATATTTATAGCACTAGTCTAATACCAGAGGAAAATGCAATACAGAATCAAATCTGAATCAGCAAAATCCTATCTCTGAGGAAATCAGTATTGCGTTTCGTCTATCATATTTTGATTCTCACCCTTTCTTAAGGCAGCAAGGAACGACCAGAAACATGTTTCACAACACAATTTTTGCATTGCAACCGTTTGCGAAATCGTTTGCAGTAAATCAGGATCGAATCACTGCTACACATCACTTGAATTTCAGAGCGGATTAAACAATATTTGTGAATACTAAATCAGTAAAAATCCGACATTTATGAAACAATTTCTACCCTTTTTTATCATTGCATTGCTGTGTATGAACCTCAGCGCACAAAATGTATATGTGCCCGGAAGCCATGCCAACTGGAACTTGGATGCCTCTAACCAGGCCACTCTCAAAACCAAATTAGGGGCTACCAACTACTATGGAAAAACCATTCAACCCGCTTCAGGCAATACCTTCAAAATTGTTTCAAACGACTGGCCTGTCAATTGGGGCGGCGGTTATTGGATTCCTGGAAACAGTCATCTCAATACAGCCTGGACACTTGGTAGCGGTGATCCGGATGCCACCTGGAATGGTGACAACATCAGTGAACTGAAGCAGTATGTCCACCTTTGCATTAAAAATCCAACCGACTACAGTGGTACTAACCTGCCAGTGGGCATTATGACCTTAAGTGCACTGCCAACACAAATAACCAATGTCTCCGCGCCAGCAACCGCTACAACAGGTGATGCCTATGTTATTCAAGTCACACTGGATAAAACACCTGCTGAGGAAGAGCATTTCTATGTACGTTATTCATCGGATAGCTTTGTGACCAGTACCATTGAGGAATTAACCACCAATGAAGCGACGGCTACCAGTTCCGTTATGTTTGCTTCAGCCGGTACCTATAACTGGTACACTTTTTCTTCTACCCTTTCGCTCAATGACATCCGTAGTGCCGATGATAAGGACTTATTAACCATCCATTACAACAATAACAGCGGTAACAACTACTCCACTGAAGTTAGCTACAATAAAATCACCATTGCTCCTGCAAAACCAGACCGTACTGAAAACTTTACCATCTCCTTTAATGCAGCAGGAACAGACTTAGAGGGCGCATCAAAAGTATATTGGCACTCAGGCATCGCTACTGATGGTATCAACTCTAGCACCTTCAATGTATCAGCAGGTAACTGGGGACAGGATGATGGCATTGGTCAAATGAGTAAAAAAGCCGGTACAACTGATACATGGGAAATAGCCATAGCATCGGCACAAAGTTATTATAAGCTGTCTGCTACCGACGATGCTTTTGGCCTCAACTTCCTTTTCAGAAGTGCTGACGGCAGTATTAAGGTGGACGGTGAAAATCACGAGAATTATCATTTTGAGCTGAACGCCGGGAATTTTTGGTTCTTCATCGATACCCCCAACTACTCCCCATACCTGGCAGAGCGCCATAGCCCGTTTACAATTGAGTCAACAGCTAACACATCCCTCAACTGGACTTTGTCCGAAACGGATGCCAACTTTCAAAACCCAACATCCATCACATCACAAAGCAGCGGCACATTTAGCTATCAGCATACTATCACGGATGTAAACACCCATTATTATCAATTAAGCGGTGAGTTGAACGGTGAAACCAAATACAAGAACCTTACTGTAAAAGGTTATTCACCGGTTGTAAACGCTCCCCTGCCAGCACAAGTAAAAGCGGGTATTAATTACCATTCTGATGATCCCACGAAAGCCACATTGGTGTTACATACTCCAACTTCTACAAATTTCAAGAAGGGAACAGGCACCATCTCAGGGAGCAATACCACACCAGCAAAGCAAGTTATTTATGCCATCGGCGATTTTAATAACTGGCAAGTGGATGAACCTTATAAACTTAACAGGGATGGTGACTATTGGTGGATAACCCTGGAAAACCTCACAGCTGGTCAGGAGTACGCCTTTCAATACCTGGTTGATGGCGCCATTCGCATAGCCGACCCTTACACTCAAAAAGTATCCGATCCAGATGATCAGCATATACCAGCCTCAACTTATCCCAATCTGAAGGCTTATCCAACTGGTCTTACAACGGGAATTGCATCCGTCCTTCAAACCAATCAGCCCAATTACAATTGGGAAGTCACTAGCTTCAATCGCCCAATCTCTAAAGAGCTGAACATTTACGAAATGCACTTCCGCGATTTCACCACAGAAGGCAGCTTCAAAGCGGCTACTCAAAAAATGGATTACCTCAAAGAGTTAGGTATTAATTGTATTCATGTGATGCCCGTATCTGAGTTTGAAGGTAATGACAGCTGGGGCTATAATCCTAACTTCTATTTTGCACTGGATAAAGCGTATGGAACTCCAACGGATTTCAAACAATTTGTAGATGAAGCGCACAAACGCGGAATGGCCGTTGTAAATGATTTGGTACTCAACCATGCCTTTTACTCCAATGTGATGGCCCGTCTATATTGGGATGAAGAAAATAACCGGCCGCATCCTTCCAACCCCTGGTTCAATGCCGAACATAAAGCGGTGTACGATCAGGCAGGACATTGGGGCGCCGACTGGAATCACGAAAGTGAACATACACAAGCATTGATGGATGCCGTCCTGGATTTCTGGGTGACGGAATACAAACTGGATGGTTTCCGTTTTGATTTTACGAAAGGATTCACGCAGGCTGCTCCTGATATTTATGACCCATGGGCCTCTTCCTACGATCAGGATCGTGTGGATCTGCTCAAACGCATGGTCAACACAATGTGGACAAATCATCAGGGCACACACGCCATTTTTGAGCACCTGGCCGATAACTCAGAAGATAAAGTGCTGGCTGATCACGGTATTTTGATGTGGTCCGGTGCCGCACCGCAAGAGCCTTATAAAAACCTGGCTTTGGGATACACCACAAACAGTAACTATTCCATTTGGAGCAGTGTGTATGCCTCACGTAATTTCACCAATGCCAACTATGTGAGTTACATCGAGAGCCACGATGAAGAACGATTGGGACATGAGGTATTTTCCTATGCTAAAAATATCTCTTCACTAACTGGTGAGGCAAAAACAGCATACGCCATTGACCGGCTGAAGATGATCTCTGCTTTCAATGCCCTGTTACCAGGCCCCCGCATGATCTGGCAATTTGAAGAACTGGGCTATGATGTTTCCATCAATGAAAATGGTCGTACAGGCCGCAAACCAGTCAAATGGGAATATTACAATGATCCGCAACGTAAAGAGCTATACCGCGTTTATTCACTGCTCTTTAACCTACGTCAACGCTATGATTTTTATACGAACTCAGACTATGGTAACATTGGAGCGAACGATTTAAACACCCCTCGTCGCATGGCATATTGGGATAATAACGGCAACCGAATTATTGTGATCGCCAATTTTGATCCGGAAAACGGCCATAATATTAATCCCGGATACCCAACTACAGGTACTTGGTATAAATATGACGGTGATCCTACTGTTGATGGTACTACCTATACCGTACATTCAACCACCGAGTCCTATTATTTGGAACCATCAGGTTTTATGATCCTCACTAACTTTGATGCAACAGCAACGCAAACCATTACATTTAGTTTTCCAAGCACCTTCACATATGGCGACGCACCTTTTGAACTGCAATCATCTAGTACATCCGGTTTACCTGTTAATTATGAATTGATAAGCGGTCCAGTCACTATGGAAGATAACAAAGTTAAAATAGATGGAGCTGGTGAAGTAGTAATCAAAGGCATGCAAACGGGAACAGCTGCCTATGATCCGGCTAGCTACAACCAGATTATATCCATAGATAAAGCGGCGTTAACTGTGGTTGCTGATGATAAAACTAAAACTTATCTGGCTGATTTACCATCGTTTTCACACAGCTATTTAGGATTTGTCAATGAGGATAACATTTCCAGTGCTGGTATTTCAGGTGAACCATACTTCTCAACATTAGCAACAACTCAAACGGAGGTTAACCAAAGTCCGGTGCTGATTTCTATATCTTCAGGAACATTGCAATCTCAAAATTATCAGTTTGTACCCGAAGATGGATTGTTATTCATCAACAAAGCGGATCAAACGATCATATTTAATACCATAACTGAAAAATTAGTAACGGATGCTGATTTTGAACTACCGGTTACTACTTCTTCCGGGTTAGATCTGGAGATCATCAGCTCCAATCCGGCCATTGCGTCCGTTACTGGCAATAGCGTAAGCATACATCAAGCAGGAGATGTGGAATTCACAGCGCATCAATCCGGCAGTGATAATTTCAAGGCAGCTCCATCCGTCACACAAAGTTTGAAAATCGGAGTCGTCACAGGTATAGAACAAATGTCATCAACCAAGCTAAGGATTTACCCCACTCCAGCTAACGATTACATCAAAATTGATTTTCATAATGCTATAAGCAATGTTACTCTGTATAACAGTCTGGGATCAGTAATCAAACAGATTAAAGAATTAAAGCATCAGAAACAAGTGCAAGTTTCAGACCTGAAGCCAGGCTATTACATCCTTCAATTAAACAGCGAAGGTCAAATTCACCGAACACGTTTCATGAAACAATAGATCAAACCTAAAAAGAGCGGCTATCTCCAATGAAATAGCCGCTCTTTTTATATCTAATTTCTTCCTAACGCTTACCAATGGGAATATTGGCTCCAAAATAAAACTGCCCCATCCCTTTTTCATCATCAATTAAATTGCTCAGTACCGTACCTGAGCCCATAAACAGGTATTTCCACCGAACACCAAGGCCTGCTCGCCAATCCAATTGATTCATATATGATACCGGCAGGTAAACACCCCAGGTTTGATTTTCAAATCGTGGCGTTAATTTGAAGTCCCATACATCCTTTTTCAGGAGCTTCACTACTTTTGAATAGAGATCCGGCTGATAACTCACCAATCCATGTAAAAACCAATTCTTGCGAAAACAGTAATCCCCCATTGCGGTATACTTGGTTGGTAAATCCATCCGATAAGAACCTCCTTCGACCTCATCAAATTCAAAGGATTGCTTTAAAGAATCCACTAATCCCTCAACGGTCTCAATGCCCTTAAAACGCGAGTACGGTACATCTTGCGCCGACAACCGATATTTCTTCTGACTCACAGAGCTTTTGTGTTTGATACTCCCCAAGTCTTTTATAGCAAACCCAGCTTTAAATTTGTATGGAATCCCCTTTTCACTTTTTAGATAATCCGGCTTGTAAGTGTAATTGGCACCAAAGCTTATCCCGAAACCGGTGTCACCAAACAATTCAATTTTATCATCATTGATAGCCTGCGAAAGACTTTCACTTAATGCATAGGATAAATCCATTCGGAAATACTCCACATTGTCTTTGTTGTAACTCACATCCACACCATCCATATTAAAGTACCCCGACCCCCCCCCCTCAAGGAATTTCAAGGTGATACCACCTGTCACCTTATGAATGGGTGTTTCCCATATAACCCCTGAATAGGTGAGGTTGTACTCCATCCATGAATTGATCACGGCCTTAAAATGTTCATCAGCCAATACGGCTAAATCCTCTGGCGCATCAACTCCGCTAAATAGATTCAGAAATTCATCATTGGACGCACGGTATATGCCATGTGCCCGCATATCAAACCAAAGGGCCACTGAATGCTTCTCATTGATTTTATAGGAGAGGGATGGTAACATCAAAATCCCATGAATATATAAATTGGATTGCTCCGTAGCTAAAAAATGTTTCAAATCTGTGAATCCGGCTTTGCCTAACAAATCCCAAATATCATCTTCCTGAAAAGCAAAATTATGCATTAAACTCAACTGGGTTGTCAGCACATTAATATGCCATTTTGTGGAGTCACGCACCAGGTCGGCAGGCTGGTTACTGATATTCTGTAAGGGAAAATAACGGCTGGAGTGTATACCCGGATAATCCTGAGCGATGGCCCCTCTTCCCAGCAAAAAGGATATGAAAAGTATGATAAATTGCTTCTTCATAGTAATTCCCGTTTATATCACAAACTTACAACATTTCTATTCGCAGGGTACTGTTACCATAAACAGAAATCCAACGTTAGTCAAAAAGATAACAAGCAGTTTGCTTAAAAGTTGAGTTGAATTAATAACTGAACTTAGCCTGCTTGCTCTAAACAGCCTGCCCATTCATTCGATTAACGATATTGATGTGATGCGAAACATTCTTATCTTTGCCAGTTCTAATATCTGAATTAATGAACCTACTCGTCATATCCAGTGCACCTGTATTTATCCTTCTCTTTTATGTGTATTATCGGGATAAATATGAAAAAGAGCCCTTGTCACTCTTATTTAAGAGTTTATTAACCGGTGCTGTTATTACCGTCCCCATCTATTTCTCTGAACTGGGAGTCAGTCACCTGGTTAATCCACTACGTACATCCGTTTATTCTGCAGCCTTTAACGATGCTTTCATGGTGGCTGCTTTATGCGAGGAAGCCTTCAAGTTGGCCGCTGTCATGCTGCTGGTTTGGCAAAATAAAAATTTCAATGAACGCTTTGACGGGATTGTGTACGCTGTTTTTGTATCCTTAGGATTTGCCCTGGTTGAAAATATGATGTACGTCTTTGGTCATGCTAATGCCCTGGAAGTGGGTTTAAGCCGGGCCATTACAGCTGTTCCGGCACATGCCATGTTTGGGGTGATGATGGGTTATCATTTGGGACTGGCGCGTTTTGAATCCCATCGCCGGAAATTGCATCTTTTCAATGCCTTTTCGATTCCCTTCCTGTTCCATGGCATCTACGATTTCATCTTGATGTCACAAAACAAGTGGTTACTGATGGGATTTGCCCCCTTGATGGTTTACCTTTACATCAGAGTGCGAAAACGTATGTTTCAACACTCACAAAGTTCCGTTTTTAAACCTGAGGATGAACACGATGTTAATTGAGACTTTAAAAAAGAGAGATTTCACGGCCGAGTTTCACTTTGCAGCCTCACGCAGTGGCGGCCCGGGCGGACAGAACGTGAACAAAGTCAACACCAAAGTTGAATTACGTTTTGTGGTCAATGACTCCATTCTTCTGTCTGATCGTGAGAAAGAATTGGTGCTTGAAAAACTGGCTAATAAAATTAATTTGCAAGGAGAGTTTATTATTGTCAGTCAAACAGAACGTTCACAGCTTAAAAATAAAGTGCAAGCCATTGAACGGTTCTATCAACTGATTGCTTACGCCCTCACACCCCGAAAGAAAAGAAAACCCACGCGCCCCACCAGGGCTTCTAAAGAAAGACGCCTGGACAGCAAACGCAAACAATCGGAGAAGAAATCAAACCGGCGCTTAAAGATGTAATTAAAGAATTACCCTGACCGTCATTCGATCAGGGTAATTGAGATTTACTTCAATAATCCAAGCTGTTTTATAGTTTAAACGAGGAACTTTTAGTTGAGGAGATACCAGCATTATCTTTTGCCACAACAGTAATGCTCTTCCCTTGATCTTTTTGAGATAGTTTTACCCAACAGTCCTCATTGGTAGCTTTCACTTTACCATTCATCCAAATTTCATAGGATACGGCCCCCGGCACAGGATTCCAGGAGACTACCATCGCCTTTTCATCAATGGCATGAACATGACTCCTAAGATTAGCCGGACGTAATTTTTTAAAGGCTGTTATCGGAGCTTTCATATTATTGAAGATAATATCATCCATGTAAATAACCTGCTGCTTTTCTTTCACCTGATGTAAACCAATGGTGATGTACTGTACTTTTCCTTTAAAGGCCGACACATCAAATACCACATCCTGCCAATAACCAGAATGCTTATAAGCATTAACCGGAGCCACCTCGACCTTCTCATTCTTGCCATTTAACCGCAGGAATAACTCAGTTGCTTGCACTGCATACACTTTCACATGGATAAATTTCTGTCGACACGGATAAGGTGATATGCGCACGCCTACTTCAGAGGCTTTATTTCCTGTTTTCACCAATGTTGTCTTCAAAACAGTGTTGCTTTCATTTAAGGCATCCGGCACTGGATTTTTAACGATTACTGGCTGTTTGCTATTCCGGGCGATGAACTTCTCTGGTGTGATATCCTCAAAATTTAACTGCAGAATATTCCTGAAATTACCAACGGCTCCAGGTTTCCATCCCCACAATGGTGGCATGGCCGCCTCTTTTCATTGAATAAACTCTTCTTTTAATTGCTTGACCACGTCCGGATATTGATCATGAACATCATTCGTCTCAGAGATAGCATGATCATCAGACATGATGAAGATCACATTGGGTTTCTCCTTTTTGATGGGTTTGGCGGATCCGCAAGCCACCACTAATGAAGCCACTCCAATGGGTGCTAATAGTACGGATATGATTTTTCTTGATCGCATAGGTATATTATTAAAACGACACACTGGTCAATTCAAATTCAATAGTATTTTGAGTATCGGAATTGGGTCCGATAAACAGGGTGAAGGCACCCTTCTCAGCGCCAAATGACATGTCCTGACGGTAAAAAGAGAGTTCTTTTTCGGTGACGGTGAAGGTGATTGTTTTAGACTCCCCCATTTTGATGTTACTTTTTTCAAATCCCTTTAACTCCTTTACCGGGCGTGTTACAGATGCTACTTGATCCTGAATGTAGAGTTGAACCACTTCTTCGGCATCAAACGCACCAGTATTGGTCACCTCCACAGATGCTACAATGGAACCGTTTCCGTCCATCGAAGTGCTTGATAAAGTAATCGGTGAGTAGTCGAAAGTTGTGTAACTCAATCCATGGCCAAAGGGATATAGAGGGGTATTGGGACTATCGAGATACCTGGATTTATACTTATCCTCCGGCTTGGATGCATCATAGGGACGCCCGGCATGTTTATGATTATAGTAGATCGGTACCTGCCCCACATTACGTGGAAAGGTCATGGTTAATTTTCCGGATGGACTGAACTTGCCAAAGAGTGCATCTGCGGTTGCTTTGCCCCCTTCCAGACCGGGATACCAGATATTCAACAGAGCATCCACCATTGAATCTTCTTGCTCTAAGGCCATGGCGCGTCCTGTCATCAAGACTAACACCACAGGTTTATTCAGTTTTTTTATTTCACGGATTAATTCAGTTTGCACTCCTGGCATACCAATATCTGTACGACAAGCCGCTTCTCCGGTCATACTCCATTTTTCACCCATCACCAAAATCACTTTATCGGCTTTTCGGGCAGCAGCAATGGCTGCATCAAAACCAGATTGATCCTCTGTATTCACATCACAGCCTCTGGCATATGTCACTTTCCCATTTTTATTCGTAGTCTTTATGGCTTCCAGAATGGTCGTCGCTCTTTTGTGCTCACCGGCTGCCTTCCACGAGCCGATTAAATCACGTTTGGAATTGGCCAAAGGACCAATCACCACAATGTTATCCCCAGCTTGAAAAGGTAAGGTCTGATTATCATTCTTTAGCAAAACCATGGATTTAGCTGCCATTTCATAAGCAGCATCCCGGTTCTTTTTTGAGAATATCTCGTTCTGCTCACGCTCTTCATCACAATATTTGAAAGGATCATCCATAATGCCCAACATGAACTTTAAGGTTAATACACGGCGAACCGCCTGATCAATGTCTGCTATGGAAACATCCCCATTTTCCACCATTGCCTTCAGGTGATCCATGTAGATACCGCCTTCCATGTCCATGTCAACGCCAGCTTTCATGGCTAACAAACCAGCCTGGTATTCCTCTGCAGCTACGCCATGAGGAATCAACTCATTGATGGCCGTATAATCAGTCACCACGAAACCATCAAAACCCCATTCGTTACGAAGAATATCTGTCATTAAATATTTATTGGCACTGGCTGGTGTTCCATGCACATCATTAAAAGAAGTCATGACGGATAGGGCACCGGCATCGATGGCCGCTTTATAAGGTGGCAGGTAAACTTCACGCAACACGCGGTCAGACATGTCCACACTGTGATAATCACGCCCTGCCTGGGCTGCTCCATAGGCTGCCATGTGCTTCACACAGGCCAAAACAGTTGTTTCATCAGACAGATTATCCCCTTGAAAACCTTGCACTCTGGCTTTCGCAATTTACTGTCCCAGATACGTATCTTCACCGGCTCCTTCAGATACGCGGCCCCATCGTGGATCACGACCTATATCTACCATCGGTGAAAAAGTCCAGTGAATACCACAAGCAGTCGCTTCACGCGCCGCTACACGAGCCCCTTTTTCGATAAGCTGAAGATCCCAGCTGGCTGATTCGCCCAAAGAAATAGGAAAAGTTGTTTTATGCCCATGAATCACATCATACCCAAACAGAAGCGGAATACCCAGCCGTGTTTCCTTCACCGCATATTCCTGCAATTGGCGCGTGTATTTGACTGAATGAGCATTAAAAATATTTCCGCACCGCCCTTCTTTGATCGCATCTTCCTCACCGCCTCTCAACACCGGTCCAGTCACATCCCACCGACTGGTGAATAAAACAGTCTGGCCAATCTTTTCATCCAGTGTCATCAACTGTAATACACTGTCAACCCGTTGTTCGATGGTTTTGGGAACAACTTTTTTCTTCTTTGCTTTAACACCCGTTACCGGTAATAGTAACAACAGGGCGATAAAGCATCTTAATGTAGTTCTCTTCATCTATCTTGTTTCTTTGATTAATAGTATTGCATCTTTCCCGCGATGCACCGAACGAATCGTCCGGCATTCAAAATGTTGTTTTGGATCCTGACACAAATTTATCCGCCCAACAGGCCTTCGCATAAAAATCATCCCCTATAGGGATTTCATGCCGCTGATTTTCCTTCTAAAAACACGTCAAATTACCTATACACCTCATTACACAAAGCCTACTACGACCTGTTTATCTGCATCTTACCAATCGCTTATTTTTAACTTATAATTTTCATTTTAAAAGCCCCAAAAGAGGTCTCTACCACTTAATCATCATCACTATTTTTCTACTAGTGGTGTAAATCGTATTTTATAGTACTTATCAATTTTTTATTAAATCCTCCATAGTGTAAGCGCTGCCAACCAAGGTGCGAACCGCCTAATTGCAATAGCGTTAAGAACGGTGAAATGGAGGCGAGTAGAAAGAAAATCTGTTTGAGCGTAGCGAGTTATTTTCTTTCCGCCGTAATGTAATCGTTTAGCGTATATTGCAATTGAGCGGCGGCCTTTTTGGTTTACTTTTTTTGGCTGTAGAAAAAAAGTAATCCCGGTTCACCGGGAGAGCACTTATATGAAAAGAGTTGATTATGTGTTGTAAAAGTTCAAATTGTGAAAATAAATACTATAATTTACTGTTTGTAGCACTCGTGTTGAATAATGAGGCATCCAGCAAGCTGGTAATCCATCACAGGCAAATTGAAAAACAACCCCGCTAAACCTTATTGGCCCCCAGGAAACAATCCGGCTTGAATAGAAATACATCTTGTATGGTTTATATAGCTGTCGATAATTCCGAATCCAACATTTAGCGCATTACTTTTCAGCAGTCAATTAATCTTTATTCATTAAGTAAAACAACATGAAAAAAAATGCACCATTCCAGAAAAGCTTATAAGCCGGCTAATGCTATATCTGGTTTTCTCAATTCTATTATCTACAAATCTTCGAGCACAACAACAGCCAGATAAACCTAACTATTATCATCATCTATGCCGACGATATGGGATGGGGGGATGTGGGCTACCATGGTGTGGAAAATGACATCCGAACACCTAATATTGACCAACTAGCGTCTGAAGGCGTAGCCTTTTCGCAAGGATATGTTTCCGCTTCGGTTTGTTCACCTTCACGGGCGGGTTTATTAACCGGACAATACCAACAGCGCTTTGGCTGTGGAGAGAACCCCTGTGGATCAGGCTATCCGGAAAACGAAAAAGCTTTGAAGTCAGGATTACCTGACGCACTTCCCATCCTACCTGAATTACTCAAAACGAAGGGATACTCAACAGGTATGATTGGCAAATGGCTTTTAGGCTTGAGTGAAAACAAATGTCCCAATGCCAAAGGATTTGATTATTTCTATGGTTTTCTCAATGGGGCACACTCCTACTATGAAGCGGATACCCATTTTGGTAAAAAGAAAGGGAAATGGCCCATCTTCCGGAATAATCAAATAGTGCAATACAATGGTTACATGACCGAAGTATTTACAAAGGAAGCCAGGCAGTTCATCACCCGCCAAAAAGCAAGCCCGTTTTTCCTGTATCTGTCCTACAATGCGGTACATCATCCCTGGGAGGTACCTGATAACTATCTCAATCGGCTGGATCACATCAAAACACCTTATCGGAAAAAGTTTGCAGGGATGGTACTGACCATGGATGATGGCATCGGCCAAATTATTCAGACCCTCAAAGAGCAAAAGCTTTACGACCATACCATTATCATATTCATGAGTGATAACGGTTCTCCATCAGGCCAGGGAAAAGATGCGGCAGAAGGTGATTACATGTCCTCCACAGGAGGCTTGCGAGGCTGGAAAGGGGACACTTATTCGTCACTGAACCTTCATCGACAAGGTAGGTAAAGCTTATTTTTCAAAAAGTGACCTATTTACATGGTAGTTGGTCTTGCCAACTTCAATGGATAACACTTCAATCACTGTACAAGGCTGAGACACGCCATTCTCATTGAAGGCTTCCACTGAAAAATAATAATCCACTCCTTTATTCAAAGCACGAATCTCCTTTTCCGTTGGTTGATCGGCCCAAACCTGATAGGTTTGATACAGCTTGTCCGGTGCCACACCCCATAGAATATTATAGCCAACAGCACCTTCAACTTCGTTCCAATTAATAGTGGCATTACGATCATCCTTTACATCTCTTTTAGCATTAACGCTTACCGGTACCTCCGGCATTCTTCCGTTTCCATGACCAAACACCCGAAATCCACTCACCACCAGCTTCTCTGAAGGCACATAGACATTTTCAAACTTCACATAGCGGGCATAAACTGGTTTAGCAAATTCTATATAGTGCCAATAAGAAAACAAGCCTTGCGTAAGTATTCAAATTGCCTTATGAGACATAATAAAGTAAGATTTTA
>JAEINY010000072.1 GCA_016342595.1 Marinilabiliaceae bacterium | reverse complement strand
CTTTACACCCTCTAAATACCACGTAATATCAAGGCTTTGTGAGTTATTGGTGGTGAGTTTGGGGAGATGGCTAAATAGAATTAAACCATCCATATCCCACTATAAAATGACTATCCTTTCTTAGTTTTACTCTATATAGATAATATAAAACTTAAGCGATTCTTATTACATTTGCAATTCATCTTATTAATAAGGACGCATGGGCAAAAATCTGGTAATTATCCCTACATATAATGAAAAGGAAAATATAGAGGCCATTATAAAGGCCATACTTGAACTTCCAAGAGTGTTTGAAATCTTAATTATCGACGACGGCTCACCAGATGGCACTGGAAAAATCGTTAAAAACCTTCAAAAGACCCATACAGATATCCTTCACATGATCGAGAGAGAGGGAAAGCAAGGTTTGGGTACAGCTTATATCGCAGGATTCAAATGGGCAATTACCAACAATTATGAGTACATCTTTGAAATGGATGCCGACTTCTCCCATGATCCAAATGATTTAATACACCTACATGATGCCTGCCTGAATCAAAATGCCGATTTAGCTATTGGTTCGCGATACATATCAGGTGTCAATGTCGTCAACTGGCCAATGGGACGTGTACTCATGTCTTATTTTGCATCGGTATATGTCCGCTTCATCACCGGAATGAAGATAATGGATACCACTGCCGGGTTTAAATGTTATCGCCGCCAGGTGTTAGAAACAATTAAACTTGATAAAATCAAACTGAAAGGCTACGCTTTCCAAATCGAAATGAAATTCACGACCTGGAAATACGGTTTCAAAATAGTAGAAGTGCCTATCATCTTTACTGATCGTAAACAAGGTGCTTCTAAAATGAGTGGTGGCATCTTCAACGAGGCGGTTTGGGGTGTGATCAAAATGAAAATCAGTAGCTACTTCAAACAATTTGAGGTTTGACAAAGTTCATTGCTTTGAATACCTTTAAACTGTTATCTGAAAATTACACAACATGTCAACGATATTAATTAAAAACGCCACTATCATTAACGAAGGTGGTAAAAGAACTGGTAGTGTTTTAATCAAAGATGATTTGATTGAAAAAGTAATCTATGATGACACTCTTCCACAAGCGGATGAAGTGATTGATGCTACTGGAAAATTACTAATTCCCGGAGCCATCGACGATCAGGTGCATTTCAGAGAACCCGGCCTTACCCATAAAGCTGATATGCAATCAGAGTCGCGGGCGGCTATTGCGGGTGGCATCACCTCTTTTATGGAGATGCCCAATACAACCCCACAAGCTGTAACTCAGGAAGTATTAGAAGATAAATATAAATTGGCCGCTGCGAAATCAAGTGCCAACTATTCATTCTACATTGGAGCCACCAATGATAATATTGATGAGCTACTCAAAACTGATCCCAAGAAAGTATGCGGCATTAAGATCTTCATGGGTTCCTCCACTGGAAATATGTTGGTGGATAACGAGAGTATATTGGATCGGATCTTTGCAGAAAGCCCTGTTCTGATTGCCACACATTGTGAGGATGAAGCTACCATCCGGGAAAACACGACTATTTATAAAAACAAATTTGGGGAGGATCTTCCTTTTAAATATCATCCGGTGATTCGTTCAGCTGAAGCTTGTTACAAATCATCGAAAAAAGCAGCTGACCTGGCGAGAAAGCATAATGCCCGTTTGCACATATTACATCTCTCTACTGAAAAGGAATTAGAGCTACTGGACAATAATCTTCCGCTGGAACAGAAAAAAATAACCGGAGAAGTATGTGTACATCATTTATGGTTTTCAGAGAAAGACTATGATCAATATGGTTCACGCATTAAGTGGAACCCGGCAATAAAATCGACCAATGACCGGGATGCCTTAAGAGCAGGCTTGAATAGTGGGAAATTAGATGTTGTAGCTACTGATCATGCGCCTCACACTAAAGAAGAAAAACAAAATAAATACTTTAAGGCACCATCCGGAGGTCCATTAGTACAACATGCATTAGTTGCTATGCTGGAAATGGCCAAACAAGGCATTTTCACTTATGAATTGGTTGTTGAAAAAATGTGCCATGCGCCGGCCACTCTATATCAAATTGAAAAACGCGGTTACATTCGTGAAGGCTACAAAGCCGATTTGGTACTAATTGACACAGACTACCCATCAGAGGTTAACTCTGAAAACATCTTATATAAATGTGGCTGGTCACCGTTTGAAGGCACTATCTTCTCTCACGCCATCACGCACACCTTCATCAATGGTCAGTTGGCATACCGGGAAGGTAAAATCAAAGAATCCATCAGAGGCGAAAGACTTACTTTCGATAGATAATTGAAAAGGGGCCTACGCCCTTTTTTTTATATTCATTGTACTGAATAATTATCAGCCTCCATTCCAACAAGACAGTATTCTTTTATCTTTGTTCTAAGCAACCAGTAAGACTTTGTGTTATGAAGAAAAAAACCAACTCCTTTTACTTCCCCACCTACCTAACGTTTTTTATTGTCATCGCATTACTATCATCCAGCTGTAAGAAACACACGCGCAATGAAACATCCGGGCTGCAATTTGACCTGGCAGAAATGGAGCTGTTAGCTGACTCCATTACATACACAGTTGTAGTAAAAAACAGAGACACGTTAGACACCTGGGCAGACCAACGACTGAGCGGACTTAATCACAAAAAATTAGTTAATGATTTATTTGATGCCGTATATGAGCACGAAGCTACCCCTTACGACTATTACACCCATCAACCGCTTACAATAAGTGACATAAAAAGACTGGAAAAGAAAGATGATTTCACTCGCGACAGAGTGGGACAACTTCAATTTTGCGAAGCCTGGTACATGAATGCTGAGACTCATCAAATGCACAAACAAATCCACTCCGTCCTGATCGCATATGAATACCTGAACTCCAATGGAGAGTTACGTGGTTACAAAGCTGCTTTTTACATTAAGATGGATACCAATCAAGATTCTCCCTCAGAGTAATACGAATGATCAATTAAAATTCCAATCTGATTTTTTAACGACATAACGTGCTGTTCGACGGCTAATTTGAGAATCGATCACTTCTTTGTCAGCTATCATCTCTGCAACTGCTGCATCTGTATAATGCCTGACTGTCACCAACTCAACATCCTTATTATAGCGAGTGAGAAAACGATCACTTAACTCACTAATTACCTCATCCAAACTCCTCTTCTCATCCACACATACCGAAAAGTTCAGAGCTGATATTTGCATCAAATTCATTTTTACCCGGTGTTTAGAAAACACACCAAAGATCTCACTCAGGTTATCTTCCATAATAAATGAAAAGTCCTTTGGCGAAACGGTAATGATGACCTGATTGGTTTTCAAAATAAATACCGGATCCATCTCTCCTTCCAGTTCCGAATGTTTGATCACCGTCCCTTTATCCTCTGGATTGATAAAGGAATTTACATATAAAGGAATTTCCTTGTTCTGCAAAGGTTTTAGAGTTTTAGGGTGAATCACCTGGGCACCGTAATAAGTCAATTCAATGGCTTCCCAATAGGACAGTTCATCCAGCTTCTTTGCACGCGGATACCACCTGGGATCCGCATTTAATACGCCCGGAACATCCTTCCAGATAGCCAAATATTCACCATCCATCACATGCGCAATAATGGCACCTGTGTAATCAGATCCTTCACGCCCTAGTGTAGTGGATAAGCTATTTATTGTAGAACCTATAAATCCCTGGGTAAGATATAACGATACCTTATTAAACTGAAATCGTTCATTCATCATCTGATGTGTCAACTCCCAATCCACCCCGGCATCTCGATAGATATCATCTGTTTTAAGTACCTCCCGAATATCCACCCACTCATTTGACTGTCCACTTTCATTCAAATAAGCACTCACAATAGTGGTACTTAAAAGCTCCCCATAGGGAACAATCTGATCATATTCAAAATCATAATTTAAGGACGGTGTAGATTTCAGCTTATTCCACAAACGTTCAAATAATTCATTAATCCGATGGTGATATGCTGCCTCTGATCCTAAAAGCTCCCTGACAATTTGCTGATGATAGTGCTTCACAAGCCGATAACGTTTTTCCACCTCATCCTCATTTCTATCAAAATAAGCCTGTACCAAATTTTCCATGGCATTGGTGGTTTTTCCCATGGCCGAAATAACCACAATCAGGTTTTCTTGATAATTTTTGATTATCTCGGCTAAATTCCTTACTCCTTCTGCATCTTTTACCGATGCCCCGCCAAACTTAAACACTCTCATCAGCAACTTATTAATAACTTCATTTGGTTTCGTCAATCGGCTAAAATTAACAAAAAGGTTTCAAATTGCAATCATTTCCTTTCACTGACAAAAAGATGAGCCTTGTCATTTGACTATACCACTTGCTTGAAGTAACTTTCAATTTAAAACCTGCTACATATGACTAAATTTGAAGTAACAACCTTAAACGAATTTATTTTAAAGAGCCAGATGAATTATCCCCAGGCACAGGGGGGATTTTCGCACCTCCTCCACCATGTTGGCATAGCAGCCAAGATTGTGAACCGGGAAGTGAACAAAGCTGGTTTAGTAGACATTTTAGGCGAAGTTGGTAATACCAATGTGCAAGGCGAATCACAAAAGAAACTGGACGTTTTTGCCAATGACCATTTCATCAATGCCATTCACAATTGTGGTGAAGTATGCGCCATTGCTTCAGAAGAAAACGAAAGCTTCATCTTTTTTGATGATGAGATGTCTCGCAATGGGAAATATGTCTTCTTAATGGATCCATTAGACGGCTCATCCAATATAGATGTGAACGTATCCATTGGAACGATTTTTTCAATTTATCGACGCATTTCACCGATTGGAGAAAAAGCCACCATGGAAGATTTCCTACAACCAGGTACTGCCCAGATTGCTGCCGGATACGTATTGTATGGTAGTTCCACCATGATGGTGTATACCACCGGTCGTGGCGTGACAGGTTTTACATTAGACCCTTCCATTGGTGAATTTTGTTTGTCTCATCGCCGGATGGAAACACCTGAAGACGGCCGCATCTATTCTATCAATGAAGGTAACTATAAGAAGTTTCCTAAAGGTGTGAAAAAATACATTAAGTATTGCCAGGTGCGGGATGAAAAATCAGATCGTCCTTACACTTCCCGATACATTGGCTCTTTAGTCGCTGATTTTCACCGCAACTTAATAAAAGGTGGTATCTTCATTTATCCCGAAACAGAAAGTGCCCCACTCGGAAAACTCCGATTGCTATACGAATGTAACCCCATTGCCTTTTTGGCTGAACAGGCAGGTGGTAAAGCGAGCAATGGTTTTGAACCCATCATGAAGATTAAACCGACTTCATTACACCAACGTGTTCCGTTTTATACCGGCTCTAAAAAAATGGTAGAATTAGTCGAATGTCTGTTGCAGGAACATACAAATGGCAAAACTGTTGATTTACCTTACAAAATGGAGAATCAACAATAATAACAACCTCTTCTTTTCAAGGAAATAATTATCAAATAATTACAATAAAATCGCCAAACACCTGTTTATACCGTTTACTAATCAAAATGCGCCTTTAGTGCGTTTCACTTCTAAACGCCCTTTGATTATGTATCGGCATTATACCAGCGCAATTTGATATTTAATTGGTATTAAACCCAAAGAGGCATCCAACCATTTTGATGCCTCTTTTGTTTAAAAATAAAAAAACATGCGTTACACTCTGTTGGTCATCTCAGCAATCTGTCTGCTTTCTATCTTGCCCATCAATACATCAGGACAAACTCCATCGTTTGAACATTATCAGCAATTAAACAATGCAGAAACACGACTCCCGACATATAAAGACAGTGATGTCACACTTCGAATCAAACTACAGCAGCTTGAACGCATTAATAAATCAAGAAAAAAACACAGGGTTCCGCCTGTAGAATTGGATATCCTCGCGTCAAGAGTGGGTAACAAAATAGCCATGGAAGGATCCCGAAAAAAATTCATGGGCCATTTTAACACCAAAGGCGAAAGTCCATACATCCGATATGCACTGGCTGGTGGCATGGATCACATCAAGGAAAATGCGGCCTCCATATCTGCCAATCAAAAATTACCGGTGGAAGAAGAAGACTTGCTGGATTACATGAAAACCAATCACGAGGCCTTTATGGCCGAACGAAAACCCAATGACGGACACAAACAAAATTGCATTGACCCACATCACACACATGTTGGACTAGGACTGGGATGGGAAAACAACGAGTTTAGATATTACGAGGAGTTTATCGATCGCTACCTGGAGTTTGATGTGCATACATCAACAGTAAAGGTTAATGAGGAATTTTTTATCAAGTTCAAACCATTGACTCACCATTCGCCTTACACTATCATTGTCTATCTCGAATCGTTTCCCAAACCCATGAGTCCGGGAAAGATCAACCGCATATACTCCTATAATGATTATGGCCAGACAGAGATCTTATCCGTACCGCCCTGGGAGCTTCCCAAAGCGGATGCAAAAGGCTGGCTCCAGTTCTCTTTCACTCCTCAAAAGAAAGGCTATTACTACGTTCAACTATTTCTCAGTGCCAAACCTTACAAATCGGGAAATGCCACTACCGAAGGAAAGATCCAGGCTTCTGGCATTGTGATTAAGGTAGAGTGATTCAGCACTTAATACTTCCTAATCCAATTTCATGCACACCGAACAACAATGATTGTGAGAAGAGATAGAAAACAGGAAACGCTTGGTAATTCCATTAAAACCGTAATTTTGCGGTCATGACGATTAATGTACAAATAAAGCAAGCCCTATATGATCAGCTGAATGTGATGCTTAATGATAAGATCACCGCCATTCGGCAGGCCATGACCGAAACTTCCGAATCGATGAAGAACGATACCAAGAGCAGTGCCGGTGATAAATTTGAGACGGGCCGGGAGATGATGCAAATTGAGCTGAACAACCAGCAGGTACAGCTTAACAAACTCATGCAACTGCACCACGATCTATCCCTGATAAAAGTATCTGAAATTCATACAGCCGTAGGTTTTGGCAGCTTGGTGAATACTTCCATGGGCTGTTACTTTGTATCGGTGGCGCTGGGCAAGATCGTTCTTAATGACGCCAACTACTATGCCTTATCACTGGCCTCTCCCATTGGGCGCGCCTTACATGGGGCTAAAGTGGGTGATATCGTTACTTTCCAGGGGAAGAAAATTGAAATATTGAGCATGGTGTGAATGGGGCTGCCTAATCAAATCATTAACAAATTCACTTTTACTTGAAGTGCCGTTCAACAATTAGCACAACTTGTCCCGATTTTACCGGGATATTCAGAAGAAGTAAAAACGATGCTGAAGAATTTAGCGTCATGGCTTATAGCATGGTAAATCCTAACTTCTTACCCAATCCTTCTTCGAAAATCTTGAATAAAGTGGAAATCTGGATATCAATCTTTCCATTCTCCAGTCGAGATATATAACTTTTCTTTGTTCCAGTCTTTGCAGCTAATTGTTCTTGTGTCAGATGTGCTTCCTTTCTCGCTTCTTTAATCATTTCACCAACTACAAAAGCTTTTGCTTTTACTTCGAATTCATCGCGTTTTTCACCTCCAAGCTTTCCATACTTAATATCAAGAAGTTCATCAAATGTTTGTGCATCTTTAATCTGTTTCATAGCTATTCTCCTTTCTTAATAAAGTACTCAACTTTCAATTTTCTCTTGAACATTTGAATCCAGTGACAAATAGAAATTAATGAAATGTTTTTCATAAAATCTCACCTCTCTAGCCATACTACAAAGTTAACAAGTCTGTTAACAAATTCAAAATCAAAAAAGCATTTTACCAAACAAACCGTCTTGGCTCCAATAATCCAACATCAATCAACTATTGTTTTTATTCCTTTATATTTAATTTTCCACTTTTATTTGTCAATAATGGAAGTACTTTTTTTAGTTCAGAATATTCCCTATCAGTCGGCCTTATTGAAACTTCAATTTTGCCATTGGATAAATTCAGCTCAAAACAGTCCGGTGACAATACCATTTCATAATCGACTAGTTCGCCTGCAAATTCCTCATCATGCGTTTCATAATAAATAAATTCAATGTCATCTTCATAGTCTGAACAGGACCTTTGAATTAGCAAATACTTCCCGGTCGAATCAATTATTTCTTGAACAGTCATATCAGCAGTTTCTTCTCCTAATCGCTTTTTTTCGGCAAAAGTCACTTGACAGCCTAATTCTTCATCACTTATTGAGAGGTCAATACAGTTTAATTTCATATTATTAGTGTAATATATCGTTAATGTCAATCATACTATTGACCTGCGTATAGTGTTCGTAACGGCTAGGCTATGAGCAGCGTGCCTGTGTTGCGCCTGCGGCAAGCCTATGCTTTAATTACCGCGTGTTATGCGCTTTTACTTATATGTTTCACTTCCAAAAATCTTGATAGTCATTCGCATATAAAAACCTCTGTTATACATTGTTTCTTTGCTAATATTACTAATATTATTCAGACCAATTTTATAGCCAGTAAAAATTTCCATATTGCCAATTGGAGAAATTGTTAACCCTGGCATAATTCCATAATCCCAACGTTTAAGTTCGTTGGGATTTGAACCAAAATTAATTCTTTCATTTATGATTTTATTTTTCGCAGTTAATCCATAAGAAACATATGGAGCAAAACCTCCTTTCATTATAAAGCTTTTATTATAAAACTGATAATTTACTCTTAAAGGCATTTCTAAATAATTCATTCTAAAATTCTTGGAAACTGCTGAATTTCGTCCACCTTGAGATGAAAACTGTAAACCTTGTTGAAAAGAAAAGTTGCTCCCTTTCTTATTATAGTATAAATATAAACCAAAATCATACCCTATTTTAGATGAACTATATTCATCATTCGAGCTCATTATATTCGTTACATTTATTAACCCTAAATTAAGAAGGACTCTCCAATTCGTTTTTTTTAAGTTCTTGTCGAAAGTGGGGATTGGTCTTTTCCTTAATTCATTAGTACTAAAGTCATAATTTGTTTGCCGAATCTGTTTAATACCTTCCAACTTTTCTGGAATTTTGCTATACTGTTTCAGAAAATTCAGGCATGCTTCATCATCCATCCCATCATTCCACCAACCACCGCTATGCTTAGCTATGATTCTCTCATCTGGCGTTATTACAATAAAATTAGGCACTCCAGATCCAGAACCATATAACCTTTTCAACTTCATTCCCGGTTTAGTTTGTATATCGCAAATGATTAAGGTATAGTTTTCTTTGAGGAATCGACTTATCTTATTATCTGCGGCAAACAGATTCTTGTAATATTTGCATGGTCCACAATAACTAGCAGTAAAGAACAATATAATAGGTTTCCATTTTTCTTTAGAGTCTGATAAAGCTAACCTATATGAATTATGGGCATACTGTGCATATATGGCAACTTCGCTCAAATTATAATAATCTTGCTCAAGAACAATACTATCATTGCTGTTTAAATCACTATATGCTATTGTTTTATTCTTATAATTAAGGTGCGAAAAAATAAGACTATCATTAAGAATTGATTCTTCTTCAGTAATTATTAAAGTAAATTCTCCATTCTTATCTGTAATAGTACCTATATTACTTTCCTTAAAACAAATATTTGCATATAGAATTGGTTGATGTCTGTTATCTAAAACTTTCCCAGAAAAATTAGTCTGAGATAATATGCTATTTGATATAAAAAGAAATAAAAAATATACAATAGTTTTTTTGTTCAAATCCATTGTTGGTTTAGTTTGTAATTGCGCAAACGTCTGGCGATATCAGTGAATATATTTTTGCTATATGCGGTACATATACACCGCCAAAATCAGGGAGACTATTTACCTGCTCACTCAAGTGTATCCGAAACTACTTAGCGGGTGAGCGATTAATTATCCCACACCAGTCTCATGTTTTTGTTAAGCGCCCCAAGGTAGCCATTACTAAACAAAAAAAATATCCATTTTCGGCAAAAGTGCTGTTTCGCGGTTTTTTTTGAGGTAGAGGTGCGGGAGTGGTCAGTAGCTTTGTCATCCTGGTCAGTACATCTTTTATCCTGCTCAGTAGGCTTGTCATCCTGGTCAGTACACCTTCTATCCTGGTCAGTACACCTTCCATCCTGGTCAGTAGGTCTTTCATCCCGGTCAGTACACTCTCCATCCCCTTCCGTACAACTTTTTTCGGGGTCAGTACGCTTGTCATCCACTTCCGTACATCTTTTATCCCCGGTTTTAAGTCTACTGACCTTGATTTCAGGCCTACTGAGTAACGATTGAGTTGTACGGCGATCGAATGAGAGTGTACCTGGGTGCGGGTGGGTCACCTTTCCATGATCTGCTGGTCTACGGCACCATTCGTCACTACTTTTTAGGTGTTCATCTATAATATCTACTCACCGATCACAACTTTCTGTTATGCCCGCAGGAATCTTCTTAACTTATTATTAGTCTTTACACATTCTATCAGAAATACTAAACGATAAAAATAATCGCCATGAAGAAGCCTACTTTTACCTTTGGTTTTAGTTTATCGGAACTGATTCAACGCAACGACAAGGTCGTACAATTCATCGCACGCGATACCGCCGAGTTTGCCCGTTTTGGTTACAGTGAAATCTGGCGCACGACCATTGAACAAACAGCAAGTGAATTACGCCAGGTGTTACCCGATGATTATTACGGGGCTCAACAGAAACATAAAACGCAACTAAAGAATGATTGCCGCAAGAACCTGGAACGGATCATCGGCGATCTGCGCATCCGGGCCAAATATGCGCTGGGTGAGAAATCTTACGACTATCAAATGTATAACTTCACCAAAATTGGCGTGTTAAACGATAAGGAGCTGATCACCTTCACGCTGCACATCAAACGTACCGCCCAGGATCACATGACACAACTGGCGCTGCGCAATGTCGACCAGTTGCTGCTTGATCACATTGATGCAGCGTGCCAACAGTTGGATGATGCCATTGATGACCAACAGATGGCCGTGAGTGAGCGCCGCGAGATGCGTTTTAAACGTACCCAGCTGGCCAATCGGCTGTACCAGTTCATCAGTGAGGCTTGCGACATTGGTAAAAACATCTGGAACGGCACCAACGAGGCCTATTACACCGACTATGTGATCTATGGCTCCAAACAAACCATCGACGAGATGGAGGAACTGGAGGAGATGGAAGCTGCGGCGGAGGAAGACACCGGGAATTGATTATTATTTAGCTCTTGCCATAAGTTAAAGGCTCTGCTGTAATGGTGGTGGGGCCTGAGTAAAAAAGTAACACAGAGTCCTCAAGCATTGACATGCTAACAAAAGCAGAGATAACGCTGAGAAAAGGGTAACACAGAGTTACACAAAGAAGCCGCAGAGTACGAATTCTATCGTACCCACAGAGCAAAACAACAAGTTGTTTCAAAAAAACGCAAAAGATAACCATCGGTCTTGTTATTATGTCGAATCCAGTGATGAAATCCGTGTTAATCTGTGTAATCTGTGGATAAAAAAGAGTTATATAGTAGTCCGCGAGGGCCTCTGTCCCCATTGACGCCGGGATAACCTGATCTTTATTAATCTAGAAAAATAGACACTGATCTCGATCGCTATGATTAGGGCATATTATCAGCGTAACGATCAAAGAGAGCATCTTAACAATCTAAAAAATCATAGACATCTGCGTCTAAATTCATTTGTTATGTGAAAACTGCTGATGAAGGTACCGGTGATGCAGTAGTTCATCCTACAAACACTACGGTAAGCATTTAGCTATTCCAAAGGTTTTGGTGGCGGCATGCTGAAACAAGGCTGGATAGAATATCCTATTAACAATCAATCTAAGGTGCAGAGTGGATTACAGCAAGTTCCATTTGGCCTTCAGCCGTATACTTCGAACAGTTGGTTTTGTAACCTGCCTTTTTACATAGGCCTCGAAGATGACTATGATATGGGGGTTAAGTGGACGCAGACCATGGAACACATCGAAATTCAAGCAGCTTTTTATAAAAATCCGAATGACTCGGCACAGTACAAAGACGTTATTGAAATGGCAGCTTTCGGAGCACCCTATCAGGTAGCAGCTAAAGGACAGATACTAAGCTCTTCAATATCATATAAAATACCAATTAAAGGCGATTTAGTGGACCAGCGCTTTTGCTCAGGGGTCTGCTGATGCCGATTGGCACATGCGACTCAACATTAACATTGGGTACTATTTCTAAAAAAAAAAGAATAATGGAACAAAAATATAAAAGAAGCGACAAGCGAACCTTTCTGGGTATAAAAGCCAACGGGCCCGTTTTTATCATTTCCTTATTGATTATTGCCACATTGGTTATTACAACACTATGGGTTGGTAAGCCCATGGAGAAATACTTTTCACAAATTCAAACCACTGTAGCTAATAATACAGGTTGGTTTTTCATCCTGGTAGTAAATGTTTTATTACTATTTGCCATATACATGGGCTTTAGCAAATTTGGTAAAATACGTCTGGGTGGAAAGGATGCAAAACCCGAGTTTTCAACAAAAGGATGGTATTCAATGCTATTTAGCGCCGGCATGGGCATTGGTTTACTATTTTGGAGTGTGGCAGAACCAATTTTACACTTTGCTAGTAATCCACTTACTGATAATGCCGATAAAATTGAAGCTGCGAAATCAGCTATGCGTATAACCTTTTTACATTATGGAGTCCATGTATGGGGCACCTACGCCATTGTTGGATTAGCGCTGGCATTTTTTACTTTTAATCGTAAATTACCATTAACAATACGCTCAGTATTTCATCCCCTCTTTGGTGATAAAATATATGGCCCAATTGGAGATGCCATTGATATCGTTTCGGTTATTGCTACCATTTTTGGGCTGGCTACTACATTAGGTTTCGGGGTTCAGCAAGTAAATGCCGGACTGAATTATTTATTCGGTATAGAAGCGAGCATAAATACTCAAATCATCTTGATTATACTAATCACGGCCATGGCCACCTTATCCTTAGTATTAGGTTTAGATAAAGGCGTCAGGCGATTAAGTGAATGGAATATGCGTTTGGCATTAGGCTTACTCATTTTTATGATTATAGTGGGTCCAACTGTATTCGTCTTCAAATCGTTTGTACAAAACGTGGGCAATTATATAAGTGATTTTTTTGAACTCAGTTTCTGGACCGAAACCTATCAAGGCGTCAAAGAAGAAAAGCAATGGCAAAGCTCCTGGACGGTATTTTACTGGGCCTGGTGGATTGCCTGGTCACCCTTTGTAGGACTATTTATTGCCCGTATTTCAAAAGGGCGTACGATAAAAGAATTCATTTTCGGTGTTCTATTTGTCCCCACTATCCTTTCTTTCTTTTGGATGTCGGTATTCGGAGGTAGTGCGCTTTATCAGGAATTAATGGGTAATCATTTGATAACAGAAGCAGTGAACGAAAATGTGGCGACGGCTATCTATAAATTATTGGAGCAATATCCTTTTGCTTACTTGTCATCATTGCTGGCAGTTGTTCTTGTGATAAGTTTCTTTATTACCTCGTCTGATTCCGGATCGATGGTAGTAGATACTTTAACATCAGGAGGGAGACACGATGCACCCATTGGTCAAAAGGTCTTTTGGGCATCAATGGAAGGTGTTGTGGCTGCTATATTAATCGTTGGAGGTGGATTAACCGCTCTACAAACGGCGTCCATTCTCACAGGACTACCATTCGCAATACTATTACTTGTACTCTGTTTTAGTTTCTACAAATCACTCAACTCCTATTATGACGAACATTTTTTAAGAAAGAAATAGGTAGTAAATACCTTACTTTTATCCGGAAACAGAATTAGTTAAAATCCAGGAAAAGTTCCATCCCCACTGCTTGTAGTGTCACAGACTACCGGTTAAAACCGACGGGATGGAATACCTGGACGGAATCATCTCGTAGTTCGATTACTTTTAAGATTCATGATGCTAATACGCTTGCGGAAGTATCGCGGGTGCAGGCTGCTTGACTTTGATCTTATTTAGTTGGAAATTTATACCACCTCAGTTTTGGGGTGGTTTTTTTGTTAAACAAATTAAACTTAACGCGATGAATTTCCAGTTTTTCAATTTAGAGTTTGGGGAAAAAGCAATGATTCTGAGTTTCTTTGAAAATTTAAATCAATGGTTTGATGACTTTTTAGATGATAACCATACTAACTTTTTGCAATTAGTAGACAATAGCCGTTTTCATCATGATATTAACTCTCAATCTGTGATAAATGCGCATAAAGAGATTAAACCTATTTTTCATAAAATTACACTTGAACATAAGGAAGGGGCCTTGAAAGAAATCGGTATGACTGGAGAAAATCTAAAACTTAAAGGGAGAATCTTAAACGAATTAGGATATAAGGTAGAAAATGAACTCTCTAATGGAAGGCTTGTATTATTTGACGGAGATGACCTTAAGAAATTGCTTCAAAAATTCCTCAATTATTTAAATTCCATTTTAAAAAGTATGGCCAAAGCTATTCCTATACTTGATTCCATAACAGAGTTCAAAGAGATTATTGAAACGCTATTGGATATGGTAACGGTCAGATAATTGACAAATGGTCTTCTTCTGCCAACAGTCTTATAACTTCTTACTATTTTATTGTCCTTCTCCTCTAATACAAGACTCCTCATTTTGTGATTGATAGCTATCTAATCACAGAAACTAAAAAATCCTAAAGAGATAATTATTAACGGAAAATCATTAAATACTATACTAGAACTTCATAAAACATGGATATTTTCTTCAAATAGAAATGGTAGTCAAGCAATCCTTACATCAGTTTTCATGTACCTGCTTTTCGGTTTGTATTCTCATGAACTACCATCCGAATTCAACCGTATCCCGGATGATTCACCGCATAATGTAGTCACTTAAAACGTAACAAAAAACCACACGTGATTTGCTTTCACCTCAACTTTTGTTTTTATCAATGCCACTTGTGCCCCGTCTCCGAATCACACGTTGCAGTCATGCACGGAAGCTGTCACACTGAAAATGCGATACTCAATAATAGCTCCCAAAATTGTGATTTCATTTTTAGTTTCCTCTACTGGGTATGATAGTATACCTACAGGTCTCTTTTTCTCTTTCTAAAAAAGAAGAATAAATGTGTTTAAGTTCAATAGCTAAGATGCTTTAAGGAGAATACCTGTCTAGGTACAAATAAAGTTTAATCAAAGAAATGTTTTTAGTCAAATTATTTTGCACATTTGCACGCCCGCAACGTGTTTTATCAAAAATCACAAATAAAAATTTTAAGATATCTGAAGAATGAAGATTAAGGAGAGTTTAATTCATCAAATAATTCTGGCTGTTATTGTGTCAAGCTTTGCAATTATGACGAGTATTAGTGTTTACAATGGAATATTGATTGATAACAGTACGCGTGAACAATATCGTATCAATACACAAAATGTATGTAAGCTTTTTGATAATGCCATAAGGAGTTTTAATGAAGAGCTTAAATATGAAACCGAAACAGCTGCCAAGGATGAGGATTTTGTTGAATCGATGAACAAAAAATCAGATAAAGCTATACAGAAATATCTGGAAGAAATTTACAGTTTTGATATATCCAGCGAGAATGTTTTTATTGCAAAAGTAAAGGAGAAAGAAGGATTTGACATTATTGCTGATGCTCAAAGGATTAGTACAGGTATGAAATTTGGAACTAATGATACATATAAACAAAATTGGTTAGCAGCAAAACAAAATAAAACACATGTTAGTACACCTTCACAAAGTCCGGCGACAAAGAGAACGGTTGTTTTATGCACTGTTCCTTTTGCTGTGCAGGGAGATATTTACGCTTTTTGTTATTCTAAATATTTAGATACGAAAATTAACACGATTGTTAATAATGCAAAAATTGGTAAAGGAGGTTATCCTTTTGCTTTTAAGATGTCCAATGGACTTTGTTTAGCTCACCCAAATGATTCTGTAGTATGGAATTTACATTGCAATGACGTAAATATACCACTAGATAAAGTAAGAAAAAGCCATCAATTTGATGAGTTATCATACACTTACAATGATGTTGACAAGGCTGCAATTCTCTATCGGAATAATGAATATGATTATTGCATAGCCGGGACGTACAACTTAGATGAGATTGATGAAATTATTAATGCCAGCTTATGGAATAACTTATTGTTTTGTGTTATATCAATTATACTGATATCGACTTTTATTTATTTTTATTTCACCAGGCAATTTAAGCCACTCAGAGTCGCGGATAAAGCGCTAAACGAGCTTGCTAATGGTAACTTAATGCAGTCCATAGAAATACCCAAAGGCAAGAATGAGATCGTAAGAATGTCTAAGTCTTTACAGACAGTGATTTTGTCCTGGAGAAACATTATCATTAGTTTACACGAGACGGTGAATGAATTGCAAAATGGTTCAACACAAATGACTAATGCTAGTAATACACTTAGTGAATCCACTAGCATGCAAGCGGCATCTTCGGAAGAAATAGCTACCAGTATTGAAGAAATGACAGCGTCAATACATCAGAATAGCGATAATGGTAGCACTATGGCTGATTATAGTTTGAAAGCAGGAGCTGGGATTAAAGATTTAAACAGATTAAATAGTCGAACTTCCGGGACGGCTAACGAATTTACTTCATTAATTGAAAAAAGTAAAGATATAGCGGAGTCTATCAATCTTTTAAGCTTAAATGCTGCTATTGAAGCCACACAAGCCGGACAATATGGTCAAGGGTTTAAGGTGATTGCTGCGGAGATTCGAGCTCTGGCGAATAACACAAAAAGTTATGCTGAAATTTTGATGAAGAAATCGGATGAGCTGAACGAAGATGCTGCGAAGGGTAAAGAAACATGCGATGAATTAACTCCAATATTGGATAGGAATCAAGATAATGCAAATGAGATTTATTCATCTAGTATGGAACAAGCCAGTAGTATGCAACAAATCAATAGTGCCATTGTCGATTTTAATAACAGCACTCAAAATAATTCAGGAGTAGCAGAAGAATTAAGTGCCAATGCAGAGGAGTTGGATAATCAAATTGTGCAATTATCAAATATCGTATCACAGTTTCAATTTGAACGGAATACAAAAGTACCTGAAAAGAAAACAGTTAAAAAAGAGAATACAAAAGTTCGTGCAAAGACAGAGAATAAGGGTATAATCATAAAAACGGATGATGGTACAGTGGGGTATGAAAAGTTTTAAATTAACGTAAGTAATTAATTGGCTGTTGGATAGAGGTGGGTTAGTTTATTGGAAGAAATAAGGCCCATAATGAAGCAAATTGATTCCAACATTTAACTTACTACCAATAATGCACAACGCTCTGAGAATATATCGAATCAAGTTATAATATTGCGATGCAATAAGTGACTGAGAAAGCAAAAGTCGCAAAGAGTTCAAAACCTACTCTTTGCGACTTTTATATTATAATTTAGCGATCATTGCAAGGAATTGGCCATGGAGGATCTGGCAGCCTTAACCGGCCGGACACAACAGACTCATGGAGCCAATTATAAATACCAAGGTAATTACCTGGAGATGTTTGAAGCCTTGAAAAAGCATTTACCTGCCTACCGGGTGGAAGCTGTAAAACTGTTCAAGATTATCCTTTTAAATTACCTGTTTTCTAATGGTGATGCCCATTTTAAAAACTTTTCCATCCTGGAAACGCCGATGGGTGATTACCGGTTCAGTCCGGCTTATGATTTGGTCAACTCACGTATTCATGTGGAGGATCAAACATTTGCTCTCAGCGAAGGTCTCTTACCACCACATCTGGCATTGGGGAATGTCGTACAGCATTTTCGCACTTTAGCCGAAAAAGCAAAAATCCCGGTAAAGATTGTAGATAAAGAGTTTAAACGCTTTCTGGGGTATTCCGATAAAGTACAGACTTTAACGGAAGCTTCCTTTCTGGATGTAAAAACAAAGAGGAGCTATTTACAGCACTATCAAACCAGGTTAAGTAAATTCAGACGTTCGATGGAATAAATACGAGGAGATTAATTCTCTCTAACCATACTTTCTTACGTTTCAGTTTAAATCAAACTACTACAAATTGAATGAGATAAAAAACAGTAAAACTAAGGTGCGAGAATTGCCTTTGCTATGCTCTAATCCGTGAGATATTGCTGGATCAGTTCCAAAGCAATGCCGGTGTAATTGGCAAATTCCTCGGTGGTGACGAACTGGTGATCCTCCTTCCCCAGCCTTTCACGGATCTTTTTCAATAAGCGTCGACCTGACTTCTCACTTTTACCGGTGATGCCTTGCACATCCTTAGGATATATGCAAATTGGGTTCAATTTGACAGGCATGATATTGTTGTCTCACTTTATAATCCTAAATCAATTAAATGCAGGAACCATCATATCCCCAAAAACGCATTTCTTATAGGCGCTCAAACCGCGCGGGCTTTTCCTTTTCTCCTCCAGCTGAGAAAAGGAAACAAAAGAAGCCGCTGCTGTCAATAAATAGCTAAAATTTAATTCGTTTCCGCTAAAAGAAAATAACTCGTTTCACTCAAACAGATTTTCTTTTAAAACGCTCCAACGTATTAAATCTTTTAACGCTATTTCTTGAAGGCAGATCACAAAGTAAATTTCCTATCACCCAATATCAAACCTTAACTACAATTGAACTACTATTCAGGGTAATAGTTCCCAAAAGAGCAAGAAGTGGCCAAAGCGGACAGTGAAAATTGGTTGGAACAACTGATGTATCTAAATTCCAGTTGTTAACCATTTTTTATGAGTTATGGCAAGGCAGAAAGGAGTAATCAAACTGGAAGGACGAGTTGGGGACTTGTCGTTCTACAAGAGTGGGGGTGAACACTACGCCCGTACTAAAGGTGGTGTGGATGGTGATCGGATTAAAAAGGATCCGGAACGAACATTTTGGATTCGCTGTCGGATATGGTGGATCGGTTTATTACCAATCCGGATGAGAAAAAGGCTTTTGAATTGGAGATTAAACAGATTGAAGAGCAACATCGTCAGAATCAACGTCAGTTTCTAACTGATATGGAGCAACTCACTCAAAAACGGTAATGATTAATTGGGATAAGCTCACTAGGTCCTTAAAGTTTTTGAGTTACTGGAAAATGATCGATATGACTACCGCCTCATGGTAGCTACACTCGCTTTTGAACTGGCTGATTGCGCCGATTGCTATTGGTTATATGATCATAGGGTTTCGTTGCGCCACACCCTATGCTTTTACATTATGCCCCGTCAGGGCAAGGAGTGTAGATTTTAGAACTCGGAATTGGCTCTCCCCTCTATTTACATCTTGGAGATTCGTTACTCCTGGTGGCGCATCCCCTAACCTAAAGGCTAAGGTTAATTATTCATGAGCGTTATTTTTGGAGGCCTACAGTCACTACCCTAAAGGGCAGGGTTAATCAGGATGGATTATTATCTTTGGTTACTCATTAAAATCTATTTCATGAAATTAAGACTTGCAATACCCCTATTAATACTACTGGCATATGGTGCTGTTCAAGCCCAACAATTGAAACCGATTGAGTTGGATGCCTCCTACGATCATGATAAGTATAATACACAGCCGAAGGATATTGTGCGGGAGTTCCGGGCGTATACGGTTTCGTTTGACGGGAAGGATGATGATAATGGCGATGGGCAGGCTGATTATTGGCGGGTGCCGGAATGGGTATCGTATGAGATTAAGGCGATGGCTGCACCAGAGAAAGGACCTAAGCGGCCTTCTAAATGGATAACGGATAAAGAGCTGCATGGGCAAGGGGTTTGTGCGAAGGATGATGCTTACAAATATTCGCAGGAGTTTCGGAAATCGCATCCTAGCTGGTATGCCCGGGGTCACATGTGTATGAAGTTAATCGCCTGGCGGCATGGGGCCAATGCAGATTGGAATACACATACGCTATTGAATGCTTGTCCGCAACGGGAGCATAACAATGCGGGGATTTGGTTAGACATGGAAAAGAAAACGATTGCCTGGGCCAATGAATATGGTTCTGTGTGGGTGATTTGTGGGCCGGTGTTTAATGAGCAAACTCCCTCCTCTTTTATTGGTGAACCGGAAAAAGGGGAATTGCAGGTGGCGGTTCCGGATGCGTTTTTTAAGATTGTGGTAAGAGAAGGATCAAGTCCGGAGCAACCGGAGGTGCTGGCTTTTATTTATCCGCAGGATACGGAGCGGAAGGATAAGGATCATGGGAAGTACCTGGTATCGGTGGATGAGGTGGAGAAGCGAACTGGATTAGATTTTTTTATGAGTCTTTCTTTGGAGGCTCAGCGGGTGATTGAGGGTGATGTGGCTGTGGGGATTTGGTGATATATGCCCTGACCTGAAGGATAGGAGAGCCGGTGAATACATGCACTATTGCGATATCGTATCTAACTCGCCCAAATCAAACGGTACAGGGGAGAGTGGCGACATAAATGTGGATTACACCAATACCTTGTCATTTGTGATGGCTGATGCCACTAACCTGGCTGTGGTGGCGAATAACGAACGCTATAATTTATCGGCCAATACAGGCGTCACCGCACTGGCAACGGTGTCTGGTATTGCCTCAGCCGATTATGGGCGTACCATCACCTTGTATAGTGGCCCCTCCCATTGTGAAACCGTTTGAAAAGAAGTTAGACGAAATTTAGGACTGGGCAGAAAGAAATGATTATTAGCTGTCCTTCCTCTGTCACCTCAAAAATCCTCATTTTGTGATTACTAGTAATACAAAATGAGTTAACCATGGATTTAGGAACAAGAAAACAAGCATTGCGCAATTTGCTTGATGTCGCTTATCTGAAGGTTGATGTGGCACTGATCACAGCAAAGAAAGCCCACATTAAAGTACTTAAAACGAAATATCCCACAGATGAACGCTAACAGCGTGAGGTCTTGTGGGATTTATTGTCGGTAGTCACTGCCGAGGATATTGAAAGCAACCGTAAATTTGCCGCTTCTGCTAAAGAGGGGAGGCCAACAACCAGGCAAAAGAAGCCCAGGAGCTTAAGGAGAAAGAAGCCGCTGTATTAGCAGCCAATGAAGAGTTGAACACCTTGGTGTTGGATGAGAAAACCGACTACCATCATGCCAAACGTCTGGTGAAAGTGCTGGGCATCGTAACCAAAAACATGGAGAGGGTCACTTTAGTAGCTGCTTTAAAAGTTTACCGGGGTGATCAACCGGAAACTCAACCAGCAACCACCGAAGAATTGGAAGCGGCCAAAGCTGAAACAGAGCAGATCAAAGAGGAGTACGAAGAGCTGCAAGGTGAATTGGATGAAACCAAGAGTGAACTGGACGAAACCAAAGAACAGCTCGAGGAAACCCAGTCTGATTTAGAAAAGACCCAGGACCAACTGGAGCAAACCGAGCCAGCACTCGATAAACAAAAAGAGATGGAGGATCACCTGGAGGGCCATGTGGAAACCGGAGGCGAAGGTGCCGGTGATGCTGCCAATAAATTTGAAGATCTGGCCAAGCTGGCCATCTCACAGGATAAACTGAATAAGGCCGGTCGTTTCCTTGATCGGGCCAATGAGCTGCGCCGTCGTGCCAATAGCAACGATAATACCGCCGGAAATATCCAAATTAATTTCTTAATATCCACCGATTACAACATTGAGCTGGATAAAAAGAGTGAGTTGCTGCCCTATTACCTGCAGGCCGGATTACCCACTCAGTTACCCTCGGCATTCATGTACCTGCTTTTTGGTTTATACGCTCATGAACTGCCCTCCAAATTCAACAGCATCCCGGATGATTTACCGGATAATGTAGTCATCTAAAAACCACGCGTGGTTTGCTTCAAAGTCACGTGTCATTTTGCTAGAAACCACGTGTGGTTTACCTCGTTATCACACGTGGTAAGGTTCCATACCACACGTGATTTGCTTCCACCACACCTGTGATTCTTGTCAGCCCCACACGTGACCCGTCTCCGGATCACACGTCACAGTCATGCACGTCAGCCGTCACACTAAAAATGACCTCCCAAACCCCAATAATGCACTCCCAGAGGCTAATAATCGACTCGTTTGATAGCGCAATAAATAGTAAAGCACACATATATTATGTGTTGACTTTTGAGAACTGCGTTTTCTACCTGATTACTTCTCTATATCTAACCGAACCGCTAAGTTCTGACGGCGCATTGCAGGGGTGTGAATCGTTGGAAATATGACGAAACGCCCGTACCATCAACGAAGCGGGCAGGTGTGGTCGTGGTGCTGTCTGTCACACTTCCAGGTGGAATAATTACCGGCCCGGGGTTAATACTGCTGTGCATTGCACGCGCCTTGTCCTTTCTCCACCGGTACCGGCTCCCCACCTTTGGACTATGAAACCTATCAAAGTCATTGATGCCATCCGATTAGCCAAGGAGATCAGTAAGCTTCCGGTCGGACGCTTCACATTTGGTTTCTTTCCTTACAATCGTACCAAGGGGAAGGCCAGTGCCAGGCTCCGGGTGGTGGAAGGCTGCAAGGTACGGGCACAGCTCTCCCGCGATCGCTTCTCGGTGGATGGGGATAACTTCTTCCTGTTTGAGGATAAGGATGGCAACCCCAAGAGTTGCTACCAGGTACTCATCCGCTACATGGGTTTCCCCGATGACAACTACCAACCACGTAAAGTAATATTCCATGGATAAACAGACTAATGGCCACATGGGCTGTGTGAAGGATGGCACCGATGTGTTCACCTTCCAGATGGGTACCAATGCCACCACGGGTGAGATTGATATGGAGCAGTTCGCCGGCATCCCCTTACCGATGGTATTGAATGTTGGGGGTTATAAGGTTCTCATCAAAGGCAAGAACAACACCTTGCCCGATGAGACCGAAGCCGTAATAGGTGGTAACCGCCTGCTCCCTGAGCTACTGAATAAGCGGGCTCAATTGCTGTATGGTGAGGGCCTGCAAGCCGATCAAAAATGTGGCGTGTCACGGTTAAAGGACATCAATTTCCCACAGGAGATATCACCATGGGATTCGCGAGCGCTGAATAACTCTAGGGGGTGGACGATGGTGTTTCGGAAGGAGGGGATTGAGTTGGTGTAAAGTTCTCTAAAATAAAAATGATATGATTTAATTATATTTGTATTTTGGGATCCACTAATAACGAATGACTTTTGGGTAATTGAAGCTTGGATATGAGTGATTTACGAAATACTCTACCTATCTCTTGGCTGCAGTATAAACACGATAAACACAAATAATATGAATCTAGGTAAAAGATTAATTTCAATTTTATTATTAATTGTCTTCTCGACCACGCTTTATTCAATGCAGATATTTGTTAAGACTCCTACTGGTAAGACGATTACACTTGATGTCGAACCCAATGATACGATTGAAAATGTAAAACAAAAAGTTCAAGATAAAGAAGGAATACCCCCTGATCAGCAACGTTTAGTATTTGCAGGGAAACAATTAGAAGATGGACGAACCTTGAGTGATTATAATATTCAAAAAGAATCAACATTGCATCTAATTATAGATACACCTACTTCTTTACAGAATATTAAAGACTCAAAAAACAATAAATTAAAATTTTATCCTAATCCTGTAGAAAGCTATATTTATATTGAAGAACCTAACTTAGATATTGACGCACGTTACTCAATATATAATTGCTTTGGTGCTTTAATCGAGAAAGGGCAAGTTATTAATACAACAATTAAAACTTCAGGCTTAATAAAGGGTGTGTATTTTATTCAATTGTTACAAACAAACAATGACAGTAAAATCGCAAAGTTTATAAAACAATAGAGTTCGACAACCTACGTGCATCCTAAGCAATTGCCGTATAATGACTAGTGTTAATTTAATTGCCGTGCATCAAGATCGGTATATAGCCCACAATTAGTAATTATCCGTTGCTAAACATTGCACTAGTCCTTTCCACCCTAAATACACCACCCTTTCTTTGTACTCATGGTCAGCCAAAAGTACAAGAAGGGGCTTTTAATGAAACAGGTGGTCGATGTGCTGTCCACCACCGGTGAAAGCATCCTCAAAGAACAGCAAGGCATTGCTCGGAGCCATTAACGGCCGCGCTCGGGTAAGCTTATCAACCGCTAAGGATTCAATGCCTGGCAGGTGAAAAATAAAACTGTCAATCCCACCCTGGCGATTGATTACCCCATCCACATCCGTTTCCTGGATATGAAAGAAAACGGTAAGGGCTTCGAAAAGGAGAATTATTACCCCATCTACAATAAGCCGCTCTATGGCTTCATTTTCAGCTATGCCTACAAACAGCTGCGTTACGGCCTGCTCGCCAATATCCGGGAGAACCAGGGACTATTGCAATACAAAATTGATAGGCACAGTGTAACTTACTTTAACAGGTTTACCATCTTGCATACCCGGTTTCCATTGGGGCATACCACTCTCCGCACGCACAGCTTCTTTTATTAATATGGGGTAAGTTTGGTTGGCGGAATAGATTTCTTTTATATTTACTTCGGTATCTACAATAAACGAGATGTAGCACCTTGCCTGCAATCCATTTACTTGTGCTGAAATAGGATATCGCACATTCATGGCGATGTATTTTCTAAGTCCTCTTTCTCCACCTGGATATTCGGGTATATCTCCGTCATGAAGGCTCGCATCATGGTTATCGACCTCTACTACTTCATGGAATCAAATACTACCATCAAAGGCGACATGAAAAACAGAATCGTTTATGTAAGTCGTGAAAAAATCGTCAAGCGTTTCCAGTGATCCTTAATACGTTCTAAATTAGATTACCTTTCTGAAGGTATGGCTATGCACTACTAATTCTTGCTCTTTGAGTTCTTTCGGAAACTCAGATAATTTCTGCTGTACTTTCCTGACATAGTTTTCGGTCGGATCGTGTAGTATTTCAGTTTCAATGGAGGAAGAGTAAGTCCGCTTAGATTGACTGAGATTTGCAGTTGGGAAATAGTGATTGAGAATGTTTTGTTTTAAAACACTTCTTTTCAGAGGATCGGCTATTACCTTGAATAGGTCGAGTGATAGTTCTGCTGCCCTCACTGTATTTACCAAAGCTCTATAACTTTTTATGGAATTACTATTGGTAAGAGGAATGGTTTTACCAGGCATTGTTACCAAATTCCACAACTGACCCGGCTCATTTTTTAGATGAAAAAACGGAAGGGCAAAGGTGGGCTGATGAGGTGTTGAAACCAGTTAGTTCCATATATCTTGAAATCGAATTACTAACTCTTCTGATGGTTCAATCCAGTTCTCGGCCAGATGGCCCCAGGTTAGTTGGTATATGGGTTATGAGATTATCGGAGATAAAAAGACCGTATCTACTAAGAAGTATTTCAGCTATCACATTACACTCGCTGCCAAAGTGCTTGATACTTTGTTCCGCTCCTAAGTCGTCGAGGCAAATGATTTTGGGAACTTTCCTTCCTGGTGAAATGTCAAAACTACGTTTACTGTAGCGGTGAATGACTTCAAAGCCGTCCTTTTGGAATTCAAAGCTGATATCCCTGCAGGCTTTTACCTGGTATCGGTATTCGATGGGGAGTAAGAGTTGCAGTAGTTGCAGTAGTTTCATCAGTGAGGTTTTTCCACATCCAATGGGGCCGCATAACATGAGGCCTTTTCGGGGATCCAAACCTTGGGAAGTGGTTGTTGGGTAATCATTAATGGTGTAGGCGAATAGTTACCGGATGATGGTGTTGTTTTGGATTTTATAATGCATCTTTTTAAGGATTAATGATTAATGGTTACGCAGAGGGGTGTGGAGATTGATTTTAATTGAGTGAATATTTGCTGGGGATGGCAATTGGAAAGTTGATGGGTTGAAAGAAGAAGGCCATGTGTTTGATGAAGGTGAGGATGTTGGCATAGTAATGCAGGATGCACTCGGCATCGGTGTAGGAATTGTAGGGTGGGTCGAAGGTGTAGCTGTATTGCTGGCCTGTTAAATGGCAGTAAACGGATTGGATCCTGTCGTGCAGGTCAATGATTTCACAGATGCAGGATTGTTTGTCGATGAATAGTTTTTGCTCGAAGAATTCATCGGAAAGACCTTCTATCTTATCCAAAACTTGATCGAAGTTATTAAAAATGAAAACCAATTAGTGCTATCCTGAATTAATCAGTAATCTGCTTAGATATAAAATGATTCTTTACCTTTCCAGTGCTCAAGCCGCACGG
>JAEINY010000071.1 GCA_016342595.1 Marinilabiliaceae bacterium | reverse complement strand
TTTGCAGCGCTGAAAATGAGTTCCGGCACAAAAGTTCGTATTACACCTTCTATTTATTGGCGACGTCACCACGATCGTTTTGAACTATTCAGGTATGAACCGGCCGCCTGGTATTCCGGGCACAATTATCATTTAACCGATGTATATGGCACAAATCTAAACATGCTTATTCCCTGGGTAGCTGGCCATACTTCTATTGGTGGTGAGCTTCGAAGTGAGAATGTGTGGAGTAATACCTTGGGACATGAGATGCTGGAACCAAAACCGGTGCCGGGTGAAGATTCTGAGTTTACCAAGCATTACGGCCGATCCAATGCTTCTTTGTTTGTAGAGCATACTTATACCTATGAGCGTTTATCTGTTTCCGGAGGGTTATTGATGAATGCCAATTCCGGGCTGGATTGGAAGTATGATTTTTTTCCGGGATTTGATGTGAGTTATCAATTTTCTGGTGGATGGAGAATGTACGGATCGCTGAATAATTCATTGCGAATGCCGACTTTCACCGACCTTTTTTACAGCGGACCAACCGACGAAGGTAATGTAGAACTCAGGCCTGAAGAAGCGATCACCTACGAGGGTGGCTTTAAGTTTAGTGATGGTGTATTCGCAGGTCAGCTTGGTGCTTTTTATCGTGAAGGTAAGGATTTGATTGATTGGGGTAAATATAATGGAGAGGCAAAGAATAAGGCGCGTAATGTGGGCCAAGTCAATTCATGGGGTGTGGAAGCCCTATTGAAGGTGAATATGCGGGAATGGATCCACCCGCAATGCTTCATTTATTCCATCGAAGCCAGTTATGCATGGTTGGATCAGGATCACAAAAACATTCCCGGTTATGAGTCCAAATATGTATTGGATTTTCTGAAGCACAAAGCGAATTTTAGGGTACACCACGCCATTGTATCCAAATTGCAGATGACATGGAATGTATTGTATCAGGATAGAAACGGTAGTTTTGAATCTTATTTGGGAAAAGATAGTGAGGGAAAGGATCGGTTTGAAACAATCGAATATCAATCTTTTTTAATTGTGGATACCCGACTCTCCTGGGTTGAAAAGCAGTTCAGAATCTATTTGGAAGCTACCAACTTGTTGGATGAGACCTATCAGGATATAGGTGACCTGACACAGCCCGGCCGCTGGATTAAAGGGGGTATTCAGTTTTCACTAAATTTGTAATCCGGTGATAAGATTGTGTTTACCGGTCAGCGGGAAACGCAAAATCATCATCGGGAAACGTTAACGAGCCTCTTGTTAACGTGTACAGCTCATCGGTTAACGTTAACGAGTGACCGGGAAACTTATCCCGGTCATTCGTTTGCGAAAAAGGGTGTTTTTTTAGCTTTTTTTTGTGTCCGGATACCATTAAAATACCCTCAAAAACGCAAACCACTCACCGGTTAACGTTAACGGCTCATGTTTTTACGTTAACGGGTCACCGGGATAAGTTTCCCGCTCATCTGTATACGTTGCCGGCTCATCTGTTAACGTGTACCAGCCATCCGGATGCGTGAACCGAACAGCGGGCAAGGGATACTTTTTTCCAGCATATTGTTCAATTTGAGATTTGCATCAACATTCCAATTCTGGCATCAATTAATAATTAAACATTGATAATTGATTCAGATCCTATTTCTTACGCCAAATTTGCATTTCACATCTTTTACAATCAAACTTTAATTGATACTCATCCTTATCATTATAGAGTGAGATAGGAAGCTTTGATTTATACTCAGGATGGTGCATTAAACATTTATCTGCCATATACAGGAGGCAATGTTTGGTGGTCATCACATGATTCGAAGGGCGTTTACTACTTTTTTCAAAGCCCCAATCTATTTGCGTGACACCATGCCGCTCATAGAATTGTTTGGCCTTGTCGTTAATTACATTCCCACTAAAATCGAGTTCACTGGCAGGATAAGGCGTATTGTTGGGCACAAATGTTTTATCTGTTGGATGAAACTGTTTAATTCGGTTTTCAGAGTGCCTCTCCACCAATTGCCGACGTAAACCATTCAATCCAGCTGCAGGGAAAAACCAGTCTTGATTGAAATTAATGTCAACTGTCCGGGGGTGATATACCGTATTACCCAGTTTAGATAACTGTTTTTTTATTTGTGCAAAAGCCACCTCTGTATTGGTAGCCGGAGAGGGCGTGAGGTGCGCATCGCAATAGATAGTACGGACCTGGTCATCATCTGACATTGCAATAGGAAATTGATGTTTTTCCTCTGTCAGGCTAATATCAACATTAATTTTTCGATGAGATTGATCCTTCTTAATCTCATTTTGAAACGCGATATCGTAATTGCGAAAGAGTGTTGCACCGGGATAAATGTGATGCATCTGGTTGGGAAACACTTTATTTCCTTCCACACGATTGACACCTATACCTGCCATCTCTTTCTTTTTGGAAAAATAGCAAAGTCCATCTCCATTTTTTAGAGGTATTGAGGATTGAATGATAAAGTGATCCTTTGCAACCTCAACGACTTTTCCAATTTTTTCGCCCAGTGATTTTGGTGTGTCAATGGACCAAATATCTTTTTGACGGCCATTAACAAAATACCCTGTAAAACCGCGGTTAAAGCTCTTCTCCGGTTTGGGTGCTAAAGCAGACTGAATGAAACCGGATGAGTCCTTTACCAGATCGCTCCGCCTTTGGATAATCTCATCCAGTAATTGCCGATAGTGCATCGTGACATTAGCCACGTAATCTTCATCTTTTAACCGGCCTTCAATTTTAAATGAAGTTACACCAGCGTCAATGAGATCTTCCAAATGATCAGACAGATTAAGGTCCTTTAGTGATAAAAGATGTTTATCGCGATATAATACATCTCCGCTATTATCTTTCATGGAATATTTTAACCGGCACGGTTGTCCACACTCGCCCCGGTTAGCACTTCTGTTGTTGATGGCCGAACTCATGTAACACTGTCCGCTATAACAGACGCATAATGCACCATGGATGAAATACTCCAGCCTCACATTCGATTGTGCATGGATGGCCTTAATTTGATCAATGGATAACTCCCGCGCCAATACGACTTGTTTAAAACCAACTCCTTCCAGGAATTTTACTTTTTCCGTATCCCGGTTGTCTGTTTGCGTACTGGCATGAAAGGCAATGGGAGGGAGCTTGGTCTCCAATAATCCCATATCCTGAATGATAACAGCATCAGCCCCTAATTCATAATAATTGTGAATCAAGGTATTTGCTTCTTCCAGTTCATGATCGAATAGTAAGGTGTTCAAGGTGATGTAAACCTTGGCTTTGAATAAATGCGCGTAGTCAATTAATTGGCGAATATCATCCAGTGAGTTACCAGCCATTTTACGAGCCCCAAATCCAGGCCCCCCTATATATACGGCATCTGCACCATGATTGATGGCTACTCTTCCACATTTCAAATTTTTTGCCGGAGCCAATAATTCTATACCCGTTTTTTGGGATCCCATATTTTTTAAGCGCTTAAAAAAGTGTATTTGTTACTGTTAGGCGACACCTGACTAAATGATATCCGATAATTACAAATAAATTCCTATTTTTGTTTGGATTCATGGGGTATTGCCCCTGCAAAAATAGCACAAATATCCGACCCCTGACAAATGGAGTATTTTGATGTAGTTTTAGTTTTTTTGGTGATTGCTTTTATTCTTGTTTCCTTGTATAAGGAACTGATGGGGGCAGCCTTTACTTTTTTCATTGCCGTTATGGTGTTGGGAGTAAGTGGGATATTAACACCAAAAGAAATCTTATCAGGTTTTGCCAATGAACAGATTGCTGTCATCATCATGCTTTTATTGCTTGGTGATGCCATTCGTCAAACATCGGTGATTGAGATATTCTTTGCACGCATCTTTCCGCGTTCTTCTTCATATAAAGGTTTTTTAGTCCGTATGATGTTGTGGGTGGGCGGATTCTCTGCTTTTCTTAACAATACACCTTTGGTAGCGGTTATGATGCCTTATGTGCACCAATGGAGTAAACGGAATAATATTTCACCATCCAAACTTTTAATACCATTATCTTATGCAGCTATTTTAGGAGGCTGTGTCACCTTAATAGGTACTTCCACTAACTTAATCGTTAATGGGATGGTGGTGGATCAGACCATCATTCCTAACATGAAACCCCTTGAAATGTTTGATTTCTTTTGGGTGGGTTTTCCTTTGTTAGTGATTGGTTTCGTTTATCTGTACTTCTTTAGCTATAAGATGCTACCGGACCGGAAGTCGGCCATGGATAATTTTACTGATTGTGATCGGAAATATCTGGTCGAAGCGGAAATTCGAAAAAATTCTAAACTGATTGGGCTATCCATAAAAGAGGCTGATCTGAAGAGCTCTCATGGTTTAATATTGGTTGAAATTTGTCGGGGTAAACACACCTTTCAAGTGATTGATCAGGAATTTGTATTACGTGATGGAGATCAGTTGCGTTTTGCCGGTGATCATACCAATATCGCAAATCTTTTGTCTGACAGCAATGGCTTAACATTGCCTTCTGTAGGGATGATGTCTAAATTAAAACGCTCTCAGGTAGTCGAAATTGTTATATCGCACAATAGCACATTGATTTCAAAGGAGGTTAAAGAGATTTACTTCAGGGGCAAGTATGATTCTGCATTGTTAGCCTTACATCGCAATGGTGAACGAATTGTTGGGAAATTGGATGATGTGAAGCTTAAAGCAGGTGATGTGTTATTATTACTGGCCGGTGAGAATTTCATGAGTCGCGTGCAAGGTGAAATTGATTTTTATTTAATATCTCAGGTTAGGGAATTGCGTAAACCGGAAAAGTATAAGATCTGGCTATTATTTGGCGGTACCTTGATGGCCATCTTTTTGGCGGCAATTAAGTTAGTTCCCCTATTCTTGGGCCTTTTAATAGTGCTGGGTATGATTAACCTTTTAAAGGTTGTAAATGCCAAGGATTTACCTAAAAATATTGATTATAATTTAGGGGTGATAATTGCATTGTCGCTGGCTTTAGGCACCGCAATGATAAAGACCGGAGTAGCAGGGATGATTGCCAATTTTGTGATATCCGTCTTTTTACCATTTGGTCGTGTGTCTTTGCTATTTGGCATATATCTTATCACATCCCTCTTAGCAGCTTATATTACCAATAAAGCGGCTGTAGCGATCCTCTTTCCAATATCATTAACCGCTGCGAAAAATCTGGGATTAGATCCAACTCCGTTTGCGTTAGTCGTATCATTTGCTGCTGCAGCTAATTTTATTACACCGATTGGTTATCAAACGAATTTGATGGTGTATGGACCGGGGGGGTATAATTTTAAAGATTTTTTCAAAATAGGTTGGCCACTGACCCTTATTTACATGGTTGTTACGGTAGCCATTTTAAGCTTCATGTATTTTAGATGAAGTTAGGGGCTTTGGGGTGAGCTGATTTAGTTCATTAGTGGTTTTATAACAACAGTATTCAGGCGCTGACATCCATGATTTATTAAGTCTTTTACAGTGATTATTTGTGCTAATAATCGTCACCATAAAAATCAGTACATTTTTTCAGCGTCTGACTAATAATGTTTTTTTAGTCAGACGCTGAATAGAGTCCAGCTTAGTTTATTAATAATGTCCAAGTAAACGTGCAATCTTATCAATTTGCTTACTTTTATTAGGATCAATCGGTTTATTGGATGATTTAGCAGAAAGAAGTGCTTTTCGTAGTGCGATGAAATTATCTGATATCTCGTTCAGTTTTTGTTCGTTCTTCACCAATTGCATTTCAAATTGCTTCATTTTTTTGGTTTGCGCTTCAAGATCCTTTTGTATTTGCAATGACTTATTTCCTGAGGCCGTCAACTTTTGTTGAGTGCTCATAATTTCTTTTTGCATTTGATCATTACGTTCTCTGGCTAGTTTTAAGGTATATTGAAGACTGGCAGTATCCCGTTTTAATTTTAATAAGCTAGATCTCGCAGCAGTTAATTCTTCACCAACTTCGTAATTAGCTTTTTCCTTTGCCTTGAATTGATTGATAGTTTCATCTAATTTTTCATTCAAGCTCTCTGTATTGTCTTTTAATTGGGTGACTTGAATCATCAAATCAGAAATCTCATCTGATTTAAGGGCATTGCTTTTAGAAAAGTCATATTTCATCTTCTCAAAATCACCGACTGCCTGGGATAAATCTTTTTGCAATGATTTATTCTCTTTCTTTCTGTTACTCAGCTCCTTGGATATCTGTGTTTTTTCCGAAAGGAGAGCTTCATACTTCTTTTTTGAAACGACACAGGCATTGAAAAGTAATCCAATGGCAATTATTCCTAATATTTTCTTGGACATATTATATTTGATTTAAAATGGTTTTTTAATTTTATCAAAAATATAAAAAAGTTTGCCATGCAAGTATATAAATTAAGATTGACTTTAGGATGGATTTGGATATTGTTACTTTTTGTATCAGGTATCCAGTCACAAAATATTTTAATTTCAGGAAAAGTCGTTGATGCAGAGAATAATCAACCCGTGGAGTTTGCAAATCTCGGAGTCATTGGTACCTATTTAGGAACTGCCAGTGATTTCAATGGGGATTTTTCATTGTCAGTGGGCGATGAGTTTGCCGATTTCAAAGTTCAGATTTCTGCAGTGGGATATCGCCCCAAAGAATTATCAGTAAATGAGCTTCAATTATTAACTCCTGTTACCATCAAATTATTACCACAGGCTTATGGTATTGGTCAGGTAGATGTAAAAGCTGAATCGAAGCGTTTATATGGCATCGTTAAATCTGCTTCTAACATGATTGCGGATAATTACCTGAAATCATATAGTGCTAAAGTTTATTATGAGCAAATTCATCAAACGTCACAGAAGACTGAAGCGGCTATTCATTTCTCAGATACAAAAGGATATGGAGAGCGTACCCATAGTGATGCTTTTGAAAATAGAAATTATAAAGTAGATGAAATCAGACGCAATTTTGAGGTTGTACCGCTTCAAAACGGTTTAATTCATGTTCAGGATATCCTTGACTTCGACATAGTACGTGTTCGGGGTAATGTTTTAGATGTGGATATTGTTGATCAATTTAAGTTAGACTTGCAAGAAGAAATAGTAATAAATGGTGATTCGGTTTGGGTGATCGCATTTGAAATGGAAAAGCCCGATATTGTAAGTACGGGGGATGCGCGTATCAAATCTTATAAAGGCTTGCTATATGTCAACCAAAAGGATCAAGCCATTTTAAGAGCTGAAATCAATGCTGTTAGTAATGGTTATTTTCATGCCGGTCGTTCTGCTTATAAAGAAAATGATGATCCGCAATTATATGAATATAAAGTCAGTGTAGACTACCGTAAATTTGAAGCAGGGTATGCGCTTAGTAAAATACAATATTCCGATTTCGGATCAACAGGTGCTACTGCTCTTAAAACAGATATCAAATGGATCGTTTACGATGTAAGTTCAAAATCCACGGCCGCTGAGAATACCCGGCAATATTTTGTAGATAAAGAAAGTGATCCTGGTTTTTGGAAACGTTTTACCATTCCTGAATAGGTATAAAAAAGAGGTTGTTCAAATTTGAACAACCTCTTTTTTTATGTAGAAATTTTTATTTTTTCTGAAAACATTTAATCCAATCAATCTCCATCGAAGCAGGTAATTGAATTTTCTCTGCTTGTTCCAACAAGTGCGAGCTAAATACGATATACATTGGATCATTGGGTACCTTCTGGGTTTGCTCATGAACCTGAACCCCATTGATAAACCAAGTCAGTTTATCTTTAGTCCATTCCAGTGAATAGATGTAATAGTCTTTTGAGAAAGCAACACCATTTACGTGTTTTGATAGGTATTCAGCAGTTTGATCATCGCTAAGCGTATGGCAACCTGCATTAAATCCGGTTTCTTTATTGCTAAATCGGAAAATATCAATTTGAGGAGCTAATTTCTCAGAGACCATCCAAAAAGCATGGTTCAAGGGTTTGGCTGGATTAATTTTAACCTTAGCTTCAAACTTCCCATATAGTTGTCTAAAGCTTTGTCCGGTGCTAATGAGGGCAGAGGTATAATCGAAATCAGCCGGCATAAAACCGCGTTCGGCATCCCAAACTTTTCCTTTTGTTTTTTCGTTTTTTGTAACTAACCTGGCAATACTATCTCTTAATTCGATGTTCTCATCTTTGAAAAACTGCCGTTCATTGGATAATACATACACATCATTTAAAAGTGCTTTACCCCAATAATAGCCGGTAATCCATTTGTTTTTATCCAGATTAGTGCCGTCAAAATCATCTTTAAAAGTGAGTTGCCATTTATTAACTTCTGTAAAAGGATTCTTAGCACTTGTCTTCTTATGCCAGATGAATTCGGGTGTTTTCTTTAACTCTTCGTACTCTGATAGCAAGCCGTGTTCTTCAGACTTTTTAAATCGATGAGCGTCTTCCAGTTCCTTCTTAAAGTTCTGAAATGACTCAGAATTAAAATACTTATCCTGCTCCAGGTAGTTTTTAAGTCGATCAGAATCTTTTAAAAGATTATAATTTTCAAAATCAGATGACTTGCGAATTTTTTCATGAAAACGAATATTTCGATCTTTTCTTAATCGTCTGTAATGTTTCCATTTATCAAAGTAATCACTTTTCTTGAAGTCCTTTTCTTTACGCGCCTCAATAAACTCAGGGCTGGTTATTAGTTGACTCAGATTAGTAAACTCAAGAAATTCCGGAGATTCAGTTATCTCTTCGTAGCGATCAATTACACCAGAATTGAGTATCTTAAAATACCGTTTTAAGTCCTTCGCTTTTTTTAAAGACTGGTAATCTTTATAAGCATGGAACTCTTTTGTGTCTTTGAATTTTTCATTTTTGAGCTTATCCACTTGCTTGATAAAGTCGCCTGAATGTACCAGATGATCTAATTCCTGGTAGCGTTTGTAAGCTGAGGAAGATTCGTAATCAACAAATCTGTTATATTCAGAATTAAGTTGATTTATACTTGCTTCATATTTTTCAGTAGAGGGGTATTTTCCTCCAAAGAGAGCATTAAATATACCGGCCATATTTGTATTAGTTTGTTTTAAGGCAAATCAAGATAAACATACGATAAATTTGCCATAAAGTTTATTGGAAGCCTTGAAAAATCACAAAAAAAATGCCTAATCAATACATCTGTTCGTTATTATCCCCTTAACTGTACGTATTCGTACAATAATTAATTCATTGAAATTTCTAAAACGCCTGTTTTGTAATGTTTTGTGTGTTTTGGTTAGTTTTTTGGAGTATAAACTATCAAATCAACGAGTTTAACGAAGCTCATCAGTCAAATTGAAAGTAATGTGAAAAATGCGACAGTTCGGTTGAAGGTGTATTTTTAATTGATTAATTAAAATTAACATGTTTTAAGAGGTTGGAGTAAGAAATTGTTATCCTTCTGTAGCCCTTTATATAAAAGGGGTGTATATATCAGAAAAGTAAAATTGATTTAAAAAGGATGATAATTTGTAAGTTCATTTAAAAAAGATGAGGATTGTCATATTTACATAGACTTAAAGATGAGTTTCTTTGCACCGCTGAAAAATAGGGTGTCTATTGTGCCTAATTGGTATAATTACCAGTATGACAGTGTGTAAGATCTTGATTTGAGATGAAAGAAATGAATAATCAAAGGATAGGATCAGGGGGTAGCAATATGAAAAGGTTAGTTGAAATAATCAATTTGTTTGATACAATTCAGTTAAATGAGATGGATAGTGTAAAGCTTCTTAACAGGCTTGATACTAAGTTTTTACTTTCTCCATCTGTTTTGAAGAATTGCCTCACCAGTATAGTGGATGATTACAAAGTGTTAGAGATTGATCAAAAACGTATGCTTTCCTATTCAACTACCTATTTTGATACAGACGATTTTAGCATGTTTCGTGATCATCATAATGGTAAAAAGAGACGCTTCAAAGTGCGTTACCGCCAATATGAGGAATCCGGAGATATGTTTCTGGAGGTGAAACGTAAAGAAAAAGGACGTACGCATAAGAGTCGATTAGCTATTGATAATCTTAATGTTGACCTTGATGGAGGGTTGCAGTCATTCGTTGAAGATGCATCACCTTATCAGGTTTCTAATCTTATTCCAAAATTAAATACTAAATTTAATCGTATTACATTTGTTAATAAAAATGCCTGTGAGCGAATTACGATTGACTTAGGTATTGAGTTTGAAAAAGAAGGACACTTCTTCACGCTTCCCAATTGTTCTATTGTAGAAATCAAAAGAGATCGGGATGAGCTTTACTCAGATTTTGCACGCACCATGAAAGAACATGGGGTGTTGCCGATGTCGATGAGTAAATATTGTGTGGGGACAATAGCTTTAAATGAAGGGGCAAAATACAATCGTTTTAAACCTCGGTTGCGAAAGCTGAATAATTTAATGTCTGAAGTCAATTCTCATTTTGCTTTTGGTATTTAAAAAACCAAAATAGAATGGATTTAGAATTATCGCACGAACCTGTCTTGTTGGAATTAATTGTACGTTTAGTATTAAACTTGGCTGTTTTAGGAACTGTAGTTTGGGGTATTTACTTTCCATCAGCCCGCCGTAAAGAATATGTATTCACATATGTGTTAATCAGTATTACGGTGTTTTTCATGTGTTTCTTTTTAGCAGCCGTTAAATTAGAGTTGGGCTTTGCTTTGGGTTTATTTGCCATTTTTGGTATTATTCGATACCGCACAAGCACCATTCCTATTCGGGAAATGACCTACTTATTTCTCATCATAGCAGTAGCAGTGATTAACGGGGTAGCTCATAAGAGCTATTTTTTTCCTGAATTAGTCATTGCAAATGCCATCTTTATCTTAATGAGTTGGGCCATGGAGCGTTTATGGATGAATAAAGGTGAACAGCGCAAAACAATTGTTTATGAAAAAATTGAGCTTCTTAGACCCGACCGTCGTTCTGATTTAATTGAAGATTTAAAAAAGAGAACGGGTTTAGATATTCATAAGGTTGAAATTGGTCATGTTGATTTCCTGAAAGACATCTCCGATATTACCATATATTTCACTGCCAGGGTAAATAATATTAACCTGCCTGATTTTGAAATACTACACCGACATGTGGATACTGATGATGATTAAAAAAAATAAATTTCCTGTACTGATCTTATTCCTATTAATTCTAAGCAGTGCTGGTTCGAAAGGACAGAGTGATACCCTCCAGGTAACTCAGTCAATTACAGCCAAGCCATTGTTTTTATCGGAAGAAGCGTTAAATATTATTGTAGAAGCAAATTTCAAAGAAATAAAAAAAGACAGGGATCTCGAACGGCCATACCATCGTGCCACATTAAAACACATTGAAGGAAATGATACAACTGTTTTTCACATTAAGCTGAAAACCAGAGGTAATTTTAGGTTGAAATGTGAAAATTGTGATTTCCCACCCTTGAAATTCAATTTTGATAAGGACAGTGTTCATAATACCGTTTTTGAAGGGCAGGATAAGTTGAAGATGGTTACGCACTGTCGGGATAAAAGTGAACGGCTACAAGCCTGTACTGTGAAAGAATATCTTGCATACAAAGCCTATAATCTGATTTCTGAGATAAGTTTTAATGTGAGATTGGTAAATATTACCTACGTGGACACGGGTGATGAAAACAATGCATTGAGAAAAGTAGCTTTTTTTATAGAAGATAAGGATGATATGGCATCACGAAACGGTATGGATGAAATGAAAGTGGCCAATATTCATCAATTGAATACCGATTATTTTAAAATGGCAGAATTAGCACTTTTTCAATATATGATTGGCAATACAGATTGGTCGGTGCCTAAACTTCATAATATCATTTTATTGAAAAAAGAAACCCATTCACCGCCTGTTGCAGTGCCCTATGATTTTGATTGGGCAGGATTGGTTAATGCGCCTTATGCGAAACCTGCACCGCAAGTGGATGCGGTTAATGTCAAACAAAGGGTTTATAGAGGCTATAAACGATCATTGGATGAAATGGAAAAACCCATCCGCAAATTTATTGATGCAAAAAGTTCGGTCATCGATCTATTTATCGATTTTGAGTATCTGGAATTAAAAGAGAAGCAGAAATGTTTGAAATACATTAACGAATTTTATCAGGTTATAGAAAGTAAACCAGCTGTGCGTCGTGAAATAGTTTATGGTGCCCGGTCAAAATAAAAGGTATTTCATCCAATCGGCTAAGCCCAAAAATACCGTATCATTTAATGAGGAGTGGGGTTCCTAAATAAATTGTATTTCCAGTCATCTTGCTTTAATAAGCACATTACATCCATGATGCTCAAGGTTCCAAAAATTAAAAGCTCTAATTATCAATAATAAAGAAATTATTCGCTAAAAAAAAACGCTGAACCTATGATAGAATGGGGAATTTTTATACTTTTGCAAACGCAATTACGAAAATAGCTCACCGCAATGGTTATAGTGGGGTAGAGAAAAATGCGAAAATAGCTCAGTTGGTAGAGCACGACCTTGCCAAGGTCGGGGTCGCGGGTTCGAGTCCCGTTTTTCGCTCAAAAAAAAGCTGTAATGATAGCTTTAAAAAATTGCCCAGATGGTGAAATTGGTAGACACGCAGGCTTGAGGGGCCTGTGCTCGCAAGAGCGTGCAAGTTCGAGTCTTGTTCTGGGCACTAAAAACCCGCTAATCCGATAAGGACTAGCGGGTTTCTTTTTTAGGGGGAACGGTAGGGGGAACACGAGTGTTTTAATCTGGTGATCATACCCCGCCTTCATTGATCATTTTCTCAATCTTCGTCATTTATAAGCATCATTCGCTTTCTTTTTTGTCATCATTCAACTTCTGCGGGCCAATATTCAGAAACTTACTTTTCAAAGTCGTTATTCATCGATAGGTTCAAAAATTATATTGTTGCCTTGGTCAGCAAGAGGTGTACTGTGATCGTCAGGAATAGAACCTGAACGTTTGGTTTCTACCTGGAGTACTAATAGAGCCAGGACTTGTTAACAGCAGTATTCTAATTGCTTCAGATAATCTACTGGAATACGATATTTTCTTATTGCTTAATCAGTTCGCAATATTCTTCAAAATCGATAATTCTCGCTTCTTTTCCTTTTTCAATATTGACTTCCATCTTTTGGGTTTTTGATGGACCCACATTGGCACCTGCTATAAGGTAATTTGTTCTTTGGGTTATAGCGGTATCTACATCAGCGCCTAATTCCTTAAGTTCTCGTGCAATGACCTTTTTATCTGGTGTAGAGAATCCAGATATCACAACCTTCTTCATGTAAAAAGGATTGGTATTATTCCTGGCATTTTCAGAATCCGGCTTTAGGACCTCACCTGATAGCGGTCTGGATTTAGGTGATTTTGGCTTATTCTGACGCATTTGTTTACATCTAAAAGGACGATAGCCAAATGGATTTAAATCCCCTTTCGTAAAACCAATTATTGCACTTAAATCATCAAAGTTAGCCGAATCATGGTCCTTTAGGATTTGAAGCATAATTTTAGCACAAGCTAAGGCATCGCTCTCGGCATCGTGATGTTGAAGATCAGAAATATTCAAATGATCACAAACGGTTGGCAGTTTATGGTTTTCAAGATGCGGATACAGCTTCTTACTTAGCATCATTGTGCAGTAATAATTTAATACCGGGAATTCGATATGATACTCCTCCAAAACATATCTTAATGCACTGAAATCAAAAGATGCATTGTGCGCTACAATATCAGCATTTTTAAAAATCGGTAAGAGATCAGGCCACAACTCACTGAATGTTGGGGCATTTGCAGTCATATTTTCAGTAATGCCATGAATGGAAATATTTATACCGTCGTAATAATTTGGAGTTGGTTTAATTAGTTGATTAATGGTGTGCACAATCTCGCCATTTTCGATAAACGTAAGTCCAATTGAACAAACACTTTGCCTATTCGAATTGGCAGTTTCAAAATCAAGGGCTATAAAATTCATAGGGTATTAAATGTTTATTTTAACTCAAAATTTCTTTGTAAGCTACAATATCGCATATTTAACATTAGTTTTATCAAATGTAGTATTTAATCTTTACTATTTATCATTTTCTCAATCTCACCCATCTGTATCTTGTACTCATCATTAGCCTATATTTTAGTCACCATCACATCGATAAGCTGATTCAATTCATCATCGCTTAAATCTTCTGAATCACTATCCGGGAACTTCCTTTGGGGCGGCATCCGCTGATAAGTCTTCATTATAAAATAAACTGACGGTTTTGGTGTTGTTGTGCTCAAAAAACAATAAGGGCACACAGTATTTTTGGTACATCCGTGGAATGCGTAGGTTTTATTATATATGTATCAATAAAATTCCTGTTCTATTAATATTCAACCCTATTCAGGGTTGTGCTTCTACTATTTCATAATCCACGGGTTACACACGTGGTTATTATTATTACACCACTTCGCGGTTACAATTATAGCTTGTTACATATCTTTATTGGGATGATTATTATTGATAAAAATGATCCGATAAGGATCACATAACAATAACCGTAGGTGAAAACCTACGGTGCAACAAAATAAAACGAAGGAACTCCAACGGAGTTCAATTTTTAATAATAACTCCGTGTAATACTTATCTTTTTATAAAACACACAAATACAGTCAGGTTATTCCGACACAATTACTAAGTGGTCACTAGTGCTACAAACACTAAAATATAGTATTATACAGTCGGTATTGATCACCGCAAGGGCCCAAATTCGCCACGCCCGACGGATTGAGCCTTGTGCAAGCCTGCAATGAGCCGCGCGGGACGGGCGCAGCATTTTACGACTTTGCCATGAGCTGCGCGCAACAGGCGCTACCTTTTTCACAATTGCTATTTGATGCGCCCAATGGAGGGAGCGTTTTGCAGGTTTGCAGAGCTGTGTGCCATACTGGCGCAAGGAATTTTTAAAAAAAAGAGGCTCCGGCCAAATAACCGAAACCTCTCTCACCAACTCTAAACTAAAAATGCATTCATTTTATCGATATGTGTCCACCAGTTCTTCCAGCTCGGCATAGGCCGTTTTGAGCTGATCGTTTTTGGTGATTTTTACATGTGCAAATAATAAGGTGTATAATTCATCCAGCGAAGCCATCAGGGCAGGCACCAGCGTTGTAGCCGCCTGAGTTTCCATTGCTTTAGCGCTTTGGGATACATAGTTGCGGGCTGCATTTTTAAAAGCATTGTTGGCATTTTTAATCAAGGGAATCCAACGGTTGATGCCGGTGCCTTCCAATGCCAGGGTATCCACTTGTTTGAGCTCCGTCAGCATATTGTCAATGGCCGCCGATTCTTCACTGTAAGTGAGTTTAGTCAGGTGAGGGCCATATTTATCCATCACCTGCTTCACATTCTCTAATGTTTCAATGGTGGCCACCTCCTGGTGCGGATAATACTGTTCGGCCCGAACATCTTGTTTAAAGCCCGATACAAGCCGATCGCGTGTTTTATCCAATTCCAGTTTAGTAGCTGCCGAGGCCTGATCTTTCAGCATGCTCCCTTTAAATGTATCCAGTGTGTTTTTTACTTTTTGAGTAGCAGAAGTCACCTCTTCAATGGGGGCACATATTAAAAGTGTGTTTTCGGCCATCGTTTGAAGTTCTTTTAGGCGCAGGCGAGGTAAGCTGATTAATTCCATGGTACATCTGTATTTTAGCTTATTAATAGATTGAATTAATTAATCTCCATTCAAGTTAATGGAATTGATTATTAAAATCAACTGAAGGGTCACATGAAGTAGTGTAATTATGGCACAGAAATTTGCTGAAAGATAAGTAGTGGCTGTCTTTATCCCATTTTGTTTTTGTTAACTATTCTCCCTTCCTGATCATGTCATTTAGCGTTTAAATGGTATTTTTACGGGATTTATTCAAATGCACAAACAAAACATATTATAAAAACAAGCTTCATTCACCCTCTGATGACACTATTTCATTGAACGAAGTCAAAAACCGGACATTGAGCGAAGTCGAAATGAAGGGTGCAATAGATTAAAAAACTAATTTTTAAACGATATATCATGGCATTAATTTATACAGTCCCTCAAAACCATGTGGTTTTAATTAAACAATTCGGTAAGCACGCCCGTGTGCAACGTGAAGGTTTACGTTTTAAGATTCCTTTTATCGAAAGCATCAAACGCCTGCCCGAGTGGGAGGGCATCGCCAATAAAAGGGGGTATTTTGTAGAGCTCTCCGAACAACAAACCGATACGCCGCCGCGTCAATGCCAAACACTCGACAACGTGACCATCGATGCCAATGCCTCCGTTTACTGGCGCATCACCAATCCGGTGAAAGCGGTGTACGCCATTGATGTGCTGCCTAAGTCGGTGGCTGATATTGCCCTGAATGCTTTACGGGCTAATATTGGTAAGATAAAACTCGATCAGGTATTGTCGGAGCGTCAGAATTTAAATGTGAAAATTGCTGCACAACTGTCTGAAGTGGCAGATAAATGGGGCATTACCTTTACGCGTGTGGAGATTCAGGAAATCAATTACTCCAGCGAGACAGCCGAAGCTATGATGCAGGAGATGACCGCCGAGCGTAAAAAACGTGCCCTCATGGCCCAGGCCGAAGGGGAGGCGCAAGCCGAAATGACCCGGGCAACGGCCGAAGCCAATGCCATGCTCATACGTGCCCAGGCCAAAGCCGATGCCCTCCGTATTTTAGCTGAAGCGGAAGGTACCTACATTTCCAAATTGAAAGAAAATGCGTCGTTAGAACTAGCCGGCCAAATCATCTTATCTCAGAAATACATCGATGGCATGCAAATCATTTCCAACAATCCCGGCGATAAGGTGTTTTTACCGAATAGTTTCCAGGGTATGTTCGATATTTCAACGGATAAGAGTAAATAGCATTTTAATTGGACCTGTAATCATTTTTTATTTTAACCTGAATTAAATGTACCTGATTTTATTTATTGCAGTTGCTGCCATTGTGTGGCTCATCTTTAAGCCATTTAAATCCTCTGGTAAATGGATTAAGCCCAAAGGCAAAATGAAACCCGAATGGCGAACCATTCTCCTTAAAAAAGTAAGTTTCTATAGTAGTCTATCCCTTGAAGAGAAAGAGCTATTTGAGTTTAAAGTGCAGGATTTTCTGGCCAATTGCCGCATTACCGGAATAGGTATTCAGGTGGATGAAACGGATCGCTTACTGGTAGCCTCCAGTGCGGTGATTCCTATATTCGCCTTTCCACATTGGCGTTACCAAAACCTGGGTGAAGTATTGTTATATCCGGCTTCCTTTAATGATAAATTTGAGACGGCAGGTGATGATACCAATATATTAGGTATGGTAGGAAGTGGTTTGATGGAAGGTAAGATGATCTTGTCAAAGCCAGCCTTGCTGCATGGTTTTGCCAATGAGTCGGATAAGAAAAATACGGCCATCCATGAGTTTGTGCATCTGATTGATAAGTCGGATGGCACTGTTGATGGGGTTCCGGCATTGCTGCTTGAAAAACAATATGCTATTCCCTGGATTGATTTGATCAATAAAAAGATTGATGAGATATATGAAGGGATGTCAGATATCAATCCTTATGGAGCTACCAATCGCGCAGAGTTTTTCTCGGTTATTAGTGAATACTTCTTTGAACGCCCTAAACTATTGGCTAAAAATCATCCGGAATTATATAAATTACTGGAAGAGATCTTCAATCAGGACATGGACGGTAGAAATCTTACTGAAACCAAAGCCCGCATTGGAAGAAATGATCCCTGTCCTTGTGGGAGCGGACTAAAATTCAAAAAGTGTTGTGGCAAGCAGCATTATTAAATGATAATATCAAGTCGATGAAACCAAATGAGGTTGCTTCCGAAGGGGAGGCAACCTCATTTTTTTCATATACAGCTAGTGTAGTATTAATTTGCATGGGTCACCACAGTATTAATAACCGGTGGTGTTTGAAGATGCCTTTTAACAGCACATTGGTCGGCAGCTTTAATGACGGCAGCTTTATATTTTTCAGGAAAACTATCCGGTACTTGAATATCCAGGTTGATTCGACTGATCAAGCGGGTCTCTTTGTCATGTTCCATGGATTGAATGATTTTGATTCCCGAAGTATCAATCTGGCGCTGCTCACAAAACATTTTCACATAAAAACCGGCGCAGGTACCCAATGACGCCAGAAAGAAATCAAATGGAGAAGGTGCTGAATTGTCGCCACCACTCTTTTCCGGTTGGTCAGTAGTCATATTATGCCCCTTATATTCAGCATTTATTTTTTTGCCTTCCTCTAAAGTAATAATTAGTTCATTCATATTTTTTAATTTAAAAATACAACTATCTGCATATATCATATTCTATGCCAATTGTTAGTTGCTGACAAAGTGACACTATTGTTGAAACTTATTATCATGAATCCTGTCTGTCATGAGGTCTGCATCAGTGTAAGCCGGTCTTTCCTTTGCTTTAATACCCATAGCAATGATCGAAGCTACTTCAAAACAAGAGGGGATGTTCAATAGTTGTTTTATTTTTTCTGAAGCTGAAGTTTGATCATCGCTCATTCGCTTTCTGATCTGCACCCAACAACTACCTAAACCGATATCTTCAGCTGACAGTTGCAAATAGGTAGCAGCAATGGAAGTGTCTTCGATCCAGACATCACTTTTTTCAGGATCAGCAATAATGACAACAGCCATTGTGGCGTGTTTGAGAAATGATGCGCCATGTGGTTTTGAAGTAGACAATGCATCAATAATATCTGGGTCAGTTACAAAAATGAAATGCCAGGGACGATTGTTTTTTGATGTTGGAGCTAATAAGGCCGCTTTCTTTAAAAGTTCAACTTGCTCTTTCGAGAGTGGTTGATCCGTGAATTTACGACAGCTTCTGCGCGCTGTAATGAGTGAATGAATGCTTTCCATTTTTTATTATCTATTTTCGAATTGCTTCTTTGTATATGGCATCCAATAATCCATCTTCCGGTGTATCCAGACTGATTTGCCAGAACATGATACCGCCCAGTTTCATCTCCTTGGCATATTGGGTTTTTAGACGAACCGACATGGTATCGTCATAAGAGATGAACACGGAATCTTGTGAATTGTAAAGATAAGGTGCTTTTGCAATAGGATCCCAATATCGGGTGAATCCATTTTTATTTTCGTAGTTTTCTCTGATTTTAGCATAGGAAGCCCAACCTTGCCAAACACCCTTTGTTGGCTGATAAAGGCCTTTGTTTTCAAAGGGAACGCCATGCCAGCCGCGTCCATAAAAAGCGGCGCCAATCACAATTTGTCGGGCATCGACGCCTTGTTCTATGCAGTAAGAAATGATTTTTTCTGATGAGCGAGGGGAGTAATCCATTTGAACGGAATCCAAAAATGCTTTGGCCGGAGTACCTTCCAGATGGTTCATCTCAATGCGGCCCAGGTTAGTATGATGACCTGTGAAAGGACTAGCGCCGCCAACCAGATCATAGGTCATTACGTTCATATAGTTGGCGTATTTCATCACTTCATAAATCTCCACATGATGAAAGAAGTGTTCCCAACCCGCAGCCGCAAATGTTAATTCGAGTTTCTTACCGGTAGCATCCATAGCCATGCGTAACGCTTTCATTAGGGCGGTAAAGTTTTCTTTATCTTCTGGTTTGTGCGGATTATCAGCTCCCGGCAATCCGGGATACTCCCAATCGATATCCAGACCATCTAGTTTATATTGATCAATAAAATCAATGACGCTAGAGACAAAACGCTGGCGTTCTTCAGGTGTGTCGGCCATGTTTGAAAAACCGCCTGATCCACCCCAACCGCCACATGCAATCATAACTTTCAAATCCGGGTATTCAGCTTTTTGATTAACTAACCGGCGTAACTGATCGGCTGATTGAGGATTCACAAATTTCATCTGGTTATCGATCACCTCGGTAAAGGAAAAGATGATGTGGGTTATTTGATCAAAAGCCAAATGATCCAATGTCGTGTATTCATCAGAAGGTACATAATAGGCCATGATGGCTATCTGTGGTTCTTCCGTTTGATTAGGCTGGCAGGCGCTCAGCATGATTAAGGCCCACATGAAAATTCCAATTGCAGATTTCATACGATTGATATTTAATAATTTACTTTTCTCAATATACACAGAAGCGAGAAATGTTACATGTTTATAACGATATTTTCTTATTCTAGTAACGAGGTGTCAGAAATATTGTCTCCTGTAATAGGCAATAAACAGGTTACCTATTAAGACTGCACCCATGATTAAATAAATGGGATAATGGATGAGTTTTTTTGAATATTTAATTGCATTAGGCGCAACCATTATTAGTCCTTCACATCATCGTATGGAATAAGTATTAATTCTAACTATTGGATTGTGATGGTAATCGAGTCAAATTATACAAAAGTGGAGAGCATAATGCTTTTTATCGGGAAGTGACGGATCAAGAAGTATTATACAGGTGTAACTAACTCTTGTGAGATAAATAAATCCTCAAATAAGTGATCTTTTTACTAGACAAACAGTCGTAAATACCCTATCTTTTTGCTGACAATTAGTGATAAATGTTACTAAAAAGGATTGCTTATGAAGCCGGAAAAGAAAAGAGACAAGAAGATTAAGAAGTCTATTAAAGCATTGGTTGAAATGGATTTGGAGCCTCACAATGAACCTTATCCTAATACCGAACATGAACCCAAACAATATATTAAGGAGAAAGTTAAAGCGTAATATTAAAGGCTTATTGTGATGAGAATTAGGAGAGGGTATCTGTTTTGGGGACACCCTCTTTTTATTATTAATTCATTCTGTAACTATTAATTTGTGAAACCAATACTAGGTGTGATCCAAAATAATCTTCCATTCCCCATCAATCTGTTTCCAAATGAGCGAAAAGTAACCTTCTGCATCGCCTATTTCACGTGCCAGATGGAACTTGCCAATCACCAAAACACAGTCAAGTGACAATTGATTAAAATGATGAAAGGTATAAGACAATGTACCACGTGTGGCGGCATCGGGATAACCTCTCTTATAATTGGCCAAGGTTTGATGGTAACCTTTGGTAATGGATTTGATGCCCATGAACTGAAGGGAGTCCGACTTCCAATACACTTGCATGTAATCCTCCATGCTGCCACTGTTCCAGGCTTCTTTCGAAGCTGTCATAGATGCTATAATGGCCTGTTTGGTCGAATCAGGAACCGCTGTAATCACACTGGAGGAGGCAAGTGGCTTGTTTTCATTATGGTGACAACAAGCTGTCATTAAGAAAAGAGCGAACGTTAAGAGAAGAAATTGTTTCATAATACCGGGTTTTATATCATTTTAATCATAGCATTCCCCGATTTTTCGAGGAATGCGGACGTATTGATTTTGGTATAATGCCGATGTAATGATGAATGGTGTTATCAAATGAAATGTAGATAGAGCCAGCTTCATTATACAATCGGCATTAGATTCAAAGAACGGGATTCATCCGAACTCCTCAAATGAGATTGGTCAACTTTCTACTGATTGGATTAAATAGGGCTGTGTTGTTCAATAAGCAAGATTTGATAATTCATCAAATTGTTACACAAAGTTTCGGAGAAAAACAAAAACAATAAGGGCACAGAGTATTTTCGATAATAAGGTATTGATAATTTCTTCATTAAATTTTAAAGGCTCTGTGACCGTTTCCTTTTCCTGAACCTTACGTTCTCTATGTAACACTATTTTTAATAATAACACACAAATGCAGTCAGGTTATTCCGACACTATTCCTTCGTTGTTTTGCTGCTATCCTTTGTGGACCTTGTGTTTTTTAGTATTTTCACCCGACTAATAGCGGTACTCAACGAAAACAAACAACTGTGTCAGATACATATAAAACACTGGATAAACCTTCGGAAGGTATTTATAAAGAGAAAGGTAGTAAGTTCATTACCTATGCCTATCCGGTTTATACTGAGGATGAAATTAAGGACCATATACAAGAGTTAAAAAAGAAATACTATGATGCCCGGCATCATTGTTTTGCCTGGCAATTGGGGGTCGATGGGAAACGTTTTCGTGCCAATGATGATGGTGAACCATCAGGAACAGCCGGTAAACCCATTCATGGACAAATAAAGTCCTTTGAATTAACGAATATTCTGGTTGTGGTAATTCGCTATTTTGGTGGTACAAAATTAGGCACCAGCGGGCTAATACATGCCTATAAAGAAGCGACGATCGATGCGTTCAATAACGGGGTCATTGTGGATCGTACGGTGAATGATGTATATCGCACAGAATTTGATTATGGAGTAATGAATGATGTGATGCGGGTGATGAAAGAGGAAAATCCGGATATTGTCAAACAGGATTTCAATTTGCGGTGTGCCATTGAATGGAGTACCCGTCAATCACTTGTACCATCTATTGTGGGACGGTTGGAGAAGATCGAATCGGTCACCGTGGATTTTCTCAAAACATGTTAATGCGTTAGGGTAAAACAAGAAGAAGTTATGAATCAGCAGTTCGATATAGTAGTAGCAGGCGATTTTAATATCGATTTATTATTTAATGGTTTTCCGCACATACCGGCGGTTGGGGAAGAGGTGATTGCGTCTGATTTTCAAATGGTGTTGGGAAGTTCAGCCGCCATAACAGCCACTCATTTAGCGGCCTTGGGAGCTAAGGTGGCTTTTGTAGGGGCTATGGGAGCAGATGAAATGGGTGAAAAGTTATTGACTTTCCTAAAATCAGCTAATGTGTGCACTGATTTTGTGAAAATAAAGAAAGGTATGCAAACGGGTTGCACGGTGGTGATGAATCAGGCCGATGACCGGGCCAATTTGACCTATGCCGGTGCCATGGAGACCTTGTGTAAAGATGATTTTCCCTATGCTACCATTGCCAAAACACCTTATTTTCACCTATCGAATCCTTTTGTTTTACCAGAATTGCGAAATTCACTCACATCATTATTTAGAAACATAAAGTCATTAGGAGCTAAAACTTCCTTAGTGCCGCAATGGGATGTAACAGGGAAATGGGATTTGGATTTTGAAAACCTATTACCGCACCTGGATTACTTTTTTCCGAACCGGGAAGAGTTAATGCGATTCACTAAAAAGGATAACGTTGAAGCTACGTTATCTGAAATGTCTTCGGTTTTGAAGCATCAACTGGTGATGACCAACGGGAGAGAGGGAGCCTTGTTAAGGTCACCGGAAAAACAAATGAATCAGTCGGGTTATGTTAATAGTAATCCGGTTGATTGCGTGGGTGCCGGTGATGCATTTGCAGCAGGGTATCTCGTGGCTAAAATGGAAGGTAAAAGCGATGAGAAGGCCCTTGAAATGGCGTGTGAAAGTGGTGCATTGTCTACTTTTTGCTATGGAGGGAATCCTTTTTGTGAAAATCGAAGTGATTTCAATGAAAAAGTATTTAAACTATTGAAATAAATAAAATTGATGCAAGTGCGAATTGCTTACTGTTGTAGGCTGAGTATATGTGTTCGTACTAAAATATTGAAGCATCAGCTTGAAAAGATGACGGTTTTTAAAACATGATAAAACTTTTTGGAATTCCCACATAAATACCCTTAGTTTGAAGGGACCAAACAGTATTGCAAAACATCATGAAAAAACGCTCCTCGACCCTATCTTTATTAATCATATTATTGAAGCCAAACTATCAGTTTATATTTTCTGAAAGGGTAAAAAATGCTATCCGATTACGCATTTTATGCCTGATTGCTTGTTTATGGAAAGAGCTAATACCATTTTAATTTCAAACTGCGCTGGTAGATGCCGATATATAATCAAAGGGGCTTAAGAAGTGCAACGCACTTAAGGCGCATTTTGATTAGTAAACGGTATAAAGCCCCCGCTTATTAAATTATGGGTTGCGAAAAATACCTTCCCAATCTAAAGACCACACAAATCATTATCCATAAATCAGATTATTAAAAGATGACATTCTCCCATTTTGTATTAACAACATTTGGTATAGGTATTATTATCTTGCTGGTGTTAATGACAGTGACTTCATTTCGCGAAAAGAAACCGAAAACAGCTTATAAAGCATTACGTTTATTGCCCATTGGTTTAGTGTTGATAGCCATGTCTTTATTAGGTGCTTTTATTCCTACATGGGTATTAAATCTACTGAGCGGATTACTTTTAGTGGTAGCCGTTTATTTATTATGGCCTGCGTTTCTAATGAAGCGTGGTTCAGAAAGTATTCCCAAAGAAAAGTTGGATGAGCGCACAGTTATGTTCTCGCGCAATGAATTAAAACCCGGAACTGAACAATTCGAAGCCTACTACAAAGCTCATCCCGAACACAAAGAGTTGGATGATGAGTTTCGCAAAAAGCCTGGTTTAGGGAGTCCTGAATCTGCTTTTTTTAATCCCTTACCATACACTGCCTCCGAAGCGCTTTTTCACACTGTGGATTGCTTGCAACCCCTGGTGGAGGGGGCGGCGGCTAATAAAATAACGAACGTATCACCAGATAAGGCAGAGCGTTTTATCCGCACGTGGATGAAAAAAGCAGGCGCAGTTTCGGTGGGTATCACAGGATTGAAAGATTACCATTGGTATTCAGTAGGTGGTCGCCATGAACGTTATGGAAAAGAAATAGCTGGTGATCATCCCATTGGTATTGCTTTTACGGTAGAGATGGATGAGGAGATGGTACGATCGGCTCCACGGGGTTCTATCATTATGGAATCAGCAGCTAAATACTTGGAAGCCGGCGTGATTGCGGTGCAGATAGCCCAATTCATCCGAAATATGGGTTATAATGCGCGTGCCCACATCGATGGGAATTACCAGGTGGTTTGTCCTTTAGTAGCCAGAGATGCCGGACTAGGTGAAATTGGCCGCATGGGATTGTTGATGACGCCTGAACTAGGTCCACGTGTAAGAATCGGTGTTATCACCACAGATATGCCTTTAAAAACGGATAAAAGAGGTTTTGATGATAGTATGGAGGACTTCTGTGAGAAATGTATGAAATGCGCCGAAAATTGTCCGTCATCAGCTATTTCAGAAGAGCCGCGTGAAGAGATTAATGGCGTGAAACGCTGGCAGATTAATTCAGAAGCTTGTTTTACCTATTGGTGTTTAGCAGGAACTGATTGTGGACGCTGTATGGGTGTTTGCCCCTATTCACATCCGCGTAACTTCATGCATAATATGGTACGTTGGGCCATCAAACACTTTCCAAACTTCCGGTATTGGGCAGTTCGAATGGATGACCTTTTCTATGGTCGGAAACCAAAAATGCTAAAAGTACCCGATTGGATGAGGGTTAAGGATTAACTATTAATGGTTAATTTTTAAGGATTAATTTAGTGAGAAGTTATCGCGGTATAGTTTATTAACCCGGTTAAACCATGTTATCCGGGGTTTACTTTTTACTTCTGTCTTTTATCTTGAGCCTTTAAACTTTTATCTTTCTCCTTTTGCCCTTTTCACTATAACCTTTTATCTTTTGCCTGTTTCCTTCCTCAAGATTACCTCCCCGGCTGACTACTCTCCAAATGATGAAATGCAAAAAAGGTTGTTTGCCCTTTTTTAATGGTAAACTCAAAAGGTTCTGTGCTTTTTACTCGTCCCTGAGCTTGTAATTCTACTTTGTGATGACCTTCTGGCATCGGTACACGGCAGTAGGAAATGGAGTAGGGAAGAGACTGCCAGTTACGGGTATCGGCTTTTTCGGTCATGGCATTCACAATACTAACCAGCGCTCCCAGGTTTTCGTTTTCATTTCGAGCGGCCTCTTCCAGCGCTTTTTTTGTGGCCAAACGTAGCAGTCCCGTGGCCATTTCACGCACCATGCGATCTTTTAAGCATTGATAGGCGACAGCGTTTATGTTCTGAGCCATTTCCAAAGGATAGGTCAAACTATCAGTGTGAATTTGTGCCGTGTTAAAAAGCGGTTTACGCTCCACATATTTTGGAAAAGCCACCCTTAGAAAAGAGAGGTTTTTAAAAGCAGCCTGATCATTTCGGGAGCGGTTGCCAATGTAGATCGGAAAGGCCAAATCATGTTCTTCATTTTCCAAATAGAGCCAGCCATCATTATACCCTGTATTGGCGAAGTTAATGGACCATTCATCCTTAACCGGACCAAAACCATTCATCCAGAAAAATACCAATTGACCATTGTTTGGATCATCCGGCTGGCAGGTCATGTTAAACTTTCGCTCATAGAAATCCAATTCAGTCCCAAATCCCAGTTGATGTGCTGTTCTTATCAGATCTTTCTTCAGTTGTTCAGGCACTTGCATACTAAACAGCTCTTTGTAATCTGTCTCATATATTTCCAGGGCATTGCGATAGGCGATGAAGGCATCATTGGTGTTACCGGAGGCTTCATACACTAATCCCATGAGGGTGTGCGCAAAAGCATCGCGGCTGTATTTATTTTTGTTCTTCTTGTATTGATCGTTAATCTGTTGTAGGCGGATATTGACCCGACGGCATTCCACCAAAGCACCTTCGTAATCATTCATGTTAATGAAGTTTAATGCTTTATAGTAATGGATCATCACTGCTTCAAAATCCTCAGGGCG